>CAZPXL010000047.1:0-6561 GCA_964591005.1 uncultured Eubacteriales bacterium | reverse complement strand
ACATAACTGCCGGAGCTCTATTAATAGCGTTCAGCCTGAACACCATTTTGATCCCTTACGGCCTGTTAGCCGGCGGTATAACAGGACTGTCCTTGATTCTTTTTTACCTGTTTAAAATTCCGGTTTTTATAGGCATACTGGTACTTAACATCCCTATTTTCTGGTGGGGCGCGAAAGAAATAAATCGCAGCTTTTTCTTTTACAGCCTGATAGGAACAATCGCTCTCAGCGTACTGCAGCCGGCCACTTACGGTTATATCAAGCCCCTCCAGCTGGACATGCTCCTGGCGGCTGTTTTTGGCGGCGCCCTGAGCGGAGTTGGTTTCGGCCTGATATTCAGAGGACACGGCAGCACGGGCGGCACGGATATCGTTTCTATTGTTATGAGAAAGAAGAAAGGCCTCGGCATCGGCGAGGTAAGCTTTTATTCCAACCTGATCGTTATCATCATATCGCTGTTTTTCTTCCCGCTTAATATCGGCCTCTATACAATCATTTCCATATTTGTCACAGGTAAAATGATCGATGTAATAATAACAGGCCTGAACGTCAGCAAATCGGTATTTATCATATCCAATAAATCTTCCGAAATAAGCGTAAGGATTATCGGGGAACTGCACAGGGGGGTAACTCACCTGGCGGGGGAAGGCGCGTTTACCCGCCATCAAAAAACCATAATAAACTGCGTGATCAACCGTTTTGAACTGGCCAGGCTGAAAAAGATAGTGGCTGAAACCGACCCGGACGCCTTTATGTATATCTCTGACGCCAGCGAGGTCCTGGGCCGGGGTTTTTCCAGGGCAAAATAAAACGGCTCTCCTTCTTTTAGGAGAGCTTAAATATTCTGTCATTTTTCGTTAACTGATTGTAATTATAACTTTAAAATTATATAATACGCGCAAAACATAAAAATTATTTAATAAACCGGCAAAGGTCGTTATTATGGACAAAAATGTGCTGATGAAATTAAATAAGGTTACCAAAACTTACGTTATGGGAGAGGTAACCGTTGAAGCTTTAAAAGAAACGTCCCTTGATATATATGAAGGTGAACTGCTTGTTATTTTGGGGCCAAGCGGTTCCGGCAAGAGCACCCTGCTCAATATCATGGGCGGTATGGACCTGCCTACCAGCGGTGAGGTCTATTTCGGCAGTGACAACATGAGCAAGGCCAGTGAGGCAAAGCTCACCCGTTACCGTCGCAGCGCGGTGGGGTTCGTTTTTCAATTTTACAACCTCATTGCCGATTTAACCGCCCGGGAAAATGTGGAACTGGCGGCCAACCTGGTGGACAACCCCCTGCCCGCGGCTGAAGTCCTGCGGGAGGTGGGCATGGAAACGCGTATGGACCACTTCCCGGCCCAGCTTAGCGGCGGCGAGCAGCAGCGCGTCTCCATTGCCCGGGCTGTGGCAAAAAACCCCAGGTTGCTGCTGTGCGACGAGCCAACTGGTTCCCTGGACTCTCATACCGGCAGGCTGATCCTCGCCATGCTGCTCCACGTTAATAAGGAATACGGGAGCACGGTAGTCATCGTCACCCACAACGCGGTAATTGGTGATATGGCGCACCGCGTGCTGCGCATGAGCAGCGGCAGGATCGTGGAGGTCACCGAGATCGAGTCTCCTCTGCCGCCGGAAAGGATTGAGTGGTAATGAGCATCCTGTCCAAAAAGTTGTGGCGGACAGTTAAGTCCACCCGCGGCCAATTCCTGGCAGTTACAGCGGTTGTAGCGGTTGGAATCATTGTCTATATATCCATGAGCACTGTTTCATACAACATGAGCAGGTCCAAAGACATATTCTACAGGGACAACAATTTTGCAGATTACTATTTTCACGTAATAAAGGCGCCTGAGGGAATAATCAAACAGGTTGAATCGGTCTCCGGAGTAAGCCGGGCCACCGGGCGCATCCAGAAAGACGTGCCTGTAATCGGTGAGGGTGGCGAAAGGGCTACCGCCCGTCTGACCAGCTATCCCCTGCCGATGAATAACGAAGTTAACCGCCTGCAGCTGCTGAGTGGACGTCTCTTTGATAAGTATCCGGAGGGCAGTGAAGCGGAAGTTCTGCTGGATCCCCAGTACGCCGCCGCCAACAGGTTCTCCCCCGGCGATACCGTAACGGTTGTAGCCGAGGGCAGGCAGGTATCCCTGACAGTGGTGGGTACGGCTATCGCTCCTGAGTTTATCTATCCCATGAAGGATGCGGCCAGCCTGATCCCTGAGCCCGGGAATTTCGGCATCTTCATGGCGCCTCACAACCAGGTCCAGCAAATCCTGAACTTATCCGGGCAGATAAACCAGGTGGTGATCAATCTTTCTCCCGGTGCTGACGAAAAGGATGTGGCAGAACAGATCGACAGTATCCTGGAACCATACGGCAGGCTGGCCAGCTACCCGCGTAAACAGCAGTTGAGCGATGCCGTATTGTCGGGAGAGCTGGACCAACTGCGGATGATGTCCCGGTTTTTGCCTTCCATATTTCTGGGCATCGCCGCGTTGATCGAGTTTGTGATGCTGGGACGGATGGTCAAATCCCAGCGCTCGCAGATCGGAACGATGAAAGCCATTGGTTATAATAACTTTCAGATCATGTGGCACTACACCAGCTATGCCGTGCTGGTGGGCATGCTGGGCGCATTGTTGGGTTCACTGGCAGGGGTCTTGCTGGCTTCTTCACTTTCCCGCCTGTACGCCCTGTTCTTTAACCTGCCCGAAGTTATCAGCGGGGTCAGCGGACAGGCGCTGCTATACGGCTTTACCCTGAGCCTCAGCGCAGGCGCGGTCGCCGGTTTAACAGCATCCCGCGGGGTGCTGAACGTCCAACCGGCGGAGTCTATGAGGCCTGAGGCCCCCAAGGGGGCGGGCAATATTTTTCTGGAGAGATGGGCCTGGTTCTGGCACAGGCTGGATACCGCCTGGAAAATGGGTCTGCGGACTATCATGCGCAACCGGGTCCGCTCCGCCATTACCTTACTGGGGGTGGTTTTCGCCACCGGAATGATGATCGTGGCGTTTTTCTTCCAGGACACTGTAAACGTCATGATAGATGAATACTTCACGCAAAAATATGACTATTTCGTGCGTTTCACGCAACCGTTAAAGGAATCCGAACTGCTGGACATCACCCGGCTGGAGGGGGTAACAAAGGCTGAGCCGGTTTTTGAAGTACCTGTGAAAATATACTTCGCTGGCCGTTCACAAGAAGAACTCCTGATTGGCCTGCCCCGTGAAACTACCATGCAAAGATTGGCGGGCGAAACCGGCAGCCCCCTGCAGCTGCCGGATACCGGATTGCTGCTCAGCAGTTCGTCAGCCAGAAAACTGCAGGCGCGCGTAGGAGACGAGGTGCAGGTGGAGACACTCCTTCCCCTAGGCCCAACACGCCGCAGCAATATTAAAATAATGGGCATTAACCAGCAGTTCATCGGAGGTATGTCTTACCTTACTCTGGAGCAGGCCAACCGGATTATGCAGGAAAACCGGCTCATCTCCGGCGCCATGCTCAAGGTTGACCTAGGCCAAGCCTCAGTGGTGGAGGCCGCACTGAACGACATGACAGGGGTTTCCTCCATACTCAGCCACCGGGCTGAAATGGAGAGTTTTATGTCGCAGATGGATTACATGTACTTTTTCGTGGCTATCATGGTTTTCTTTGCCATATTACTGGGTTTTGCTATCGTTTATAACGCTTCGGTGATCAGTTTCGCCGAACGGAAGAGAGAACTGGCCTCCCTGCGGGTAATGGGATTTACAGTGCAGGAGGTTTCGGGCCTGCTGTTGAAAGAAAACCTGCTGCAGACGCTTTTAGGTGTGGCCCTGGGCCTGCCTTTCGGCCGCCTGCTGGCTGACTATTATATACAGGCAATGATGACATCTTCTGATTTTTACAGCACCTATACATTTAAGTTGGTGATTTACCCGATGACTTACGTTCTGTCGGCCCTGGGAGGCATCTTCTTCATCATGGCCGCCTACCGGCTGGCAGTCAGAGGAGTAAAAACACTTGATCTAGTGGAAGTTTTAAAGACCAGGGATTAGGGAGGAATGGAATTTGAAACGGAAAACTATAATTTACCTGGTATCGGCAGTCCTGTTGGTATTGCTCATAGCCGTCTGGACTTACGCCAACAGCGGTACCAAGGTTGAAACAATCCAGGCGAGTCAGGGTGCGATTATCCGGTCAGTGGCCGACACCGGATACGTGCAGGCTGCAACCAGCTACGACATACACGCCACGCAAAGCGCCAGGATCCTGGAAGTACCGGTGGAAACAGGCCAGTCCGTAAAAAGCGGTCAGACCCTGGCTGTCCTGGAAAACCTCGACCTGGCACTTCAGATCAGCGATGTAAACTCCCAGATATCCCAGGCCGTGGCTGCGGCCAGCGGCGCCCGTGCCGCACTGGAGCGCCTCCAGCTGGAATTGAAGGACGCCGGGGACAACCTGGCCCGTGCGAAAGAGCTGTTTGAAGCCGGCGCCATCAGCAAGGTAGATTTTGATCAGGCCAGGCTGCGGGTCGATACTGCACAGCAGACTATAAGTGAACAAAATTCCATCCTGGAAAGCTCCCTGGCCCGGGAAACCGGACTGAGCCAGTCCCTGCAGCAGCTAAACGCCAAAGAGCGGCAGCTGTCAGTCAAGAGCCCGGTTGACGGTATCGTGTTGACCCTGCCGGCAAAACAGGAGCAGGTGGTTAACCCCGGCACCCTGCTGGTGAGTGTGGCGGAGCCGGACCAGTTAGAGGTTAAAGCTGATATTTTAAGCGACGACCTGGCAGACATCAAGACAGGCCAGAGAGTTTCTATCACAGCCCCGGTATTGGGCCAGCAGACCCTGGTGGGCGAAGTGAAAAAAATCTACCCGCAGGCGGAAGAAAAGACCTCCGCCCTGGGCGTTATTCAGCGCAGAGTACCTGTAATTGTCACCCTGCCTGACCCGGCCCACCTCAAACCGGGCTATGAAGTACGGGTGTCTATCGAAACCATGACCAGGCAGGACGTCCTGGTTCTGCCCAGGGAGTCCGTGCGCACCAGGCCGGATGGACAAAAAGAAGTCATGGTGGTAATCAATAAACAAATCCAGCACAAGCTGGTCAAAACCGGGATCAGCGACCAGGAGAATGTTGAAATTACCGGCGGCCTTACAGCGGATGAGTTGGTAGTCCGTGACGGCAGCCTTGAGCTGGCAGAAAAAACAAGAGTGAAATGATCTGCAGACTCGTGTCTTAATAAAACATACCAAGACAGTGGAATGGGGACACATCCTTTGAGAGGTGAGAAATGAGACGTGAGACGTGAGAATATAAAAGACAATTCTTAAGGGTCTAAAAGACCTGAAAGGAATGCCTGAATCCCACGTCCCACGACCCACGACCCACTACCAAATTAATGTCCCCGATCAGAATGGCGACAGGAGAATCGTTTCCTTGAAACGCTTTACGTTTATTTTTCAGTTTTCTGCAAACAATAATAACGGCTGCCGTCCCGACTAAATAAGGGGGTAGGCTAATGAGCAGAAGGCGTGGAGGAGTGATGTCCGAAAGGCTGAAGTATGAGTTAGCCGATGAACTCGGTGTAGGCGACGTGGTGCGCAGGGACGGAGGTTACTTCGGCAATGTATCGTCAAAAGACTGCGGTAACCTTGTCCGACTTGCCATCGAGAGAGCCGAAAGGTCCATGGCCGGCGGACGGTAAGCCAAAATAGGATGCCCCTCAGGGGCATCCTTTTAGTTAGCCCATGGTGTTGAGAACC
The DNA here is from genome assembly GCA_964591005.1 of uncultured Eubacteriales bacterium. GTDB lineage: Bacteria > Bacillota > Desulfotomaculia > Desulfotomaculales > Pelotomaculaceae > Syntrophopropionicum. The sequence goes on along the minus strand of CAZPXL010000047.1, from coordinate 810 downwards.
CGCTTGGCTCCTGCTCCGCGTCGAGTAAACTTCGCGCTTGCTTCGGGCTCAATTGGACCGGCCTTCAACTCGCCATCCAGGCGATGAAGGCCTTTCGCGGAATACGTTGGGGACATTTCTCGGCCCCAAAGAAAGGCTCCAAATAGAGATGTGTCCCCTGACCGCTGACCCGCTCATTTAATTTCGCACCTCAGCTTCGCTTAGTTTACTGACGACGCTGCGCAATGGAGTAGCAGGTTTCAACACCATAGACTTTGCATGCTGCCCGTTAGAACCTTTATGAAAGTCATTGTAAATTTTTGACGGAATAACAAAATAAAAAAATTTATATGTTATATATAGTAACATGAAGGGAGTGATATTAAGCTGCCTATTGATGAGAAACAAATAGCTTTACGGCTTTTTCTGGCGTTTTTAGTGGGCGCTGTTATCGGTACAGAAAGGAAGTTCAGGCATAAACCGGCCGGGCTGAGGACTCATGCCCTGGTCGGACTGGGAGCCGCCCTCTTTACTATTATCAGTGTTTACGGTTTCCTGGAATTCAGCGGCCCGCCCTATTACCGCACCAACATGGACCCGGCCAGGATAGCGGCCCAGATTGTTGTGGGGGTCGGTTTTATCGGGGGAGGCCTGATCTTCAGGGAAAAAAACCAGTTAAGCGGACTGACCACCGCAGCCAGCATCTGGCTTACAGCCGGTTTGGGAACCGGGATAGGAGCGGGTATGTATTTTACTGTTTTCGTTGCCGGTATTTTAGGATTCACCGCGCTGAGATTAAACCGTATCTTTAAGAGAATAGGGCTTGAAAGT
>CAZPXL010000046.1:4395-11379 GCA_964591005.1 uncultured Eubacteriales bacterium | reverse complement strand
TGCACCAGATCCAGACCCAGGTTATTGCCGCCAGCATCCGCCACCCTGTCCATGTTACCGAATCGGCCCGTGTTGGCGCGCATATCGCCACAGTGCCTTTTAAAATAATCATGCAGATGGTCAACCACCCGCTGACAGACGCCGGCATAAAAAAATTTTTAGCGGACTGGGAGACAGTAAAAAACATATAATGTCATATAATGTTTTAGGTTTGTGACCATTTTAAAAAGGAGTATCATTGTGATTGCCGAAAGTATAATATATTTTAGAAAAAGGATCGCATCCCCTGTTATTGATTGTGTCAGGTCATACTATACCAGGATGATGAGTTTGCCTGACTCCCCCAAGAAAATAGCCCAGGGGGTGGCTTTGGGTTTCGCTTTTGATTTTCTTCCGATCCCAATTATCAGCATCCCCCTTTCCTATCTGGTAGCCCGCCTGGCCCGCTGCAACCCGGCGGCCGCAGTATGCACGGTCATATTCTTCAAGCTGGCAGTGCCGTTTTTCTATACTATAAACCTGTTTGTCGGTAGAGCTGTACTTGGTGACCTGCCTGGGCCCGATATCCAATTCTCGGGCGGAACGGTAATAAATAATTTTTTAGCCGGGCTGGTCGAGCACGGATATCCCTTCCTGCTGGGCAGCGCTTTAAACGCAGTGCTGGCATGGTTCATTGTGTACACGCTGTTGATGTATATAATCAGGCGCAAACGGCGGCAGGGCGCATAAAACCCTTTACCTTTGGTTATAAAATTGATTAGTATCCACCTAAGTCAGGGGTGTTGCCTTTGAAATATACCGACCTTGAAAACAAAACCATGGTCGAGCTTTACAAAATAGCGAAGGAACTGGAGTTGCCCGGCTATTATAAGCTGCGGAAAAAGGAGCTTATATTCGAAATCCTGAAGACCCAGACGGAGAAAACCGGATTTCTGTACGCCAAGGGCGTTCTGGAAATCCTGCCTGACGGGTATGGATTCCTGAGGCCTTTTCAGTACCTTCCAAGCAATGACGATATCTACGTTTCGCTGTCACAGATCAGGCGCTTTGACATGCGCACCGGCGATCTTGTAGCCGGCCAGGTGCGTCGCCCCAAGGACAGCGAAAGGTATTTCGCCCTGCTGCGGGTGGAGCAGATAAATGGCGAGGACCCGGAGCTGGCGTCGGACAGACTGCACTTTGACGGGCTCACCCCGCTTTATCCGCAGGAACGGATTACTATGGAAACACGGCAGGATAAGCTCTCCACCCGGATTATTGACCTGTTGTCTCCTATCGGGAAAGGCCAGCGCGGCTTGATTGTTTCCCCGCCCAAAGCAGGCAAGACTATTCTCCTTAAAGAGATCGCCAACAGTATAACCACAAACCACCCGGAAATTTATCTCCTGGTCCTGTTAATAGACGAGCGGCCTGAGGAAGTGACCGACATCGAGCGTTCAGTAGATGGCGAGGTGGTCAGTTCAACTTTTGACGAGCCGCCGGAAAACCACGTAAAAGTGGCTGATATGGTCCTGGAGCGGGCCAAACGCCTGGTTGAGCATAAATATGACGTAGTAATACTGCTGGACAGCATAACCCGGCTGGCCAGGGCGCACAACCTGGTGGTGCCTCCCAGCGGGAGAACGCTGTCCGGAGGTGTGGACCCGTCAGCCCTGCACAAGCCCAAAAGGTTTTTTGGAGCTGCGCGCAACCTGGAGGAAGGCGGCAGCCTGACCATTCTGGCAACAGCCCTTATTGACACCGGGAGCAGGATGGACGACGTCATTTTTGAAGAATTCAAGGGCACCGGCAATATGGAGCTGATCCTGGACCGCCGGCTGGCGGAAAGAAGGCTTTTCCCGGCCATCGATGTGCTTCGTTCGGGGACCCGCAAAGAAGAACTCCTGCTCTCAAGAGACGAGCTGGAAATGATCTGGCAGTTTCGCAAGGCCACCGTCGGCGCCGCTCCATGGGAAGCCATGGAGATGCTGGTTGAACAGATGAAGCGCACAAAAACCAACCGGGACCTCCTGCAGGCATTCCAACATCTGCGGCGTGCGGAAGTTTCCGCGCCCGGCAGGCGCAATGGGGCGGGTAAAGAGGTTTCGCTGTAAGAAAAAGTTCAATTTAATGTATAAAGATTGCCTCTTCTGGAAATGCTATCAATTGATTTGCTTTGTGAAGAGGTGATTTTTTTTATGCAAATCTCTAAAGTGAAACTAAATAAAGTGAGGGCTCTTGTTGCAGCTGTAACAGCTGCGGCAGTACTTTGGACGGCCAGTCCCGCTTTTGCGCGGCTTGATGAATTAATCGTGGGGGACGCGCCTTATATTTCCCCGCCTGTTATAGCACAATCAGCGCCGCAAGCCATCTACCAGGTGAAACAGGGCGATACTCTTTCGGGCATCGCCATGAGAAACGGGCTGACCGTTGAAGACCTGGCTGCGGCAAACAAACTGCCGGACCGTGACAAGATCGTTGTGGGCCAGGTTTTAAAAGTACCGTCTGACTGTGTTGTGCACAGTGTTCAACCGGGTGAAACCCTGTCGGACATCGCCAGGATGTACCGGGTGGACATAAATGAGATTGGGGCCAGGAACAGGCTGTCGAATTTAAACAGCATCGCTGTCGATCAGAAAATCAATGTCCCGTACAGCGCAAGAGGCGCGGGGATCCTGTATGTGCCAGGAAATTTGGCGGACCTGCCGCCGTTGTCCTGGCCGCTGGTGGGAGTTGTAACCTCTCCCTTCGGGATCAGGGACGGCAGGCCTCACGAGGGCATTGACATCGCCGCGGAAGAGGGTACTCCCATACGTGTAACTTCAAGCGGCCGGGTAGTTTTCGCCGGGCCGAGGGGAACTTACGGACTGGCTGTGATCGTCGACCATGGCGGCGGAGTCCGCACGCTGTACGCGCACTGCTCCAGGCTGCTGGTAGCAGAGGGCAGGGATGTAGACGCGGGGACGATCATTGCCCTGTCGGGCAATACCGGTCGTTCAACGGGTCCGCACCTGCACCTGGAAGTGCTGAAAAACGGTGTGCCTCTGGATCCTCTGCCATACCTTGAATATACGAGCTACTACGGATAACAACCTGAACTGAGGGGGCCGCAATTAATGCGGCCCTTCTTGTTCAGTCGTCGGTCGTGAGTATGGGTATTTCGTTGTAGGGCGGGATTTATCCCGCCAAAAATGTGCGGCTGAAGCCGCACCTGCAGCTCTCATTTCCCACGTCCCGCGTCTCATTCCTGCTTTACCTTTGTGCAAGAAATCGTATATAATATTCCGGGATTTGGACAGAGGGGGGTGGAGATATTGTACCGCCTTGTTTTTGCCGGAAATGACGGGCAGCTGTATGACCACCACAGCTTGCGCGCAGTTGGGAGAACCGGTGACAGATTTGTGGAGTTGACCGGCGATGACATGGAAAAACTGCCGGCGGGCGCCTCACTGGTGCTGGTGCCGGGGGGAAAGCCGGTGGGTATTACCAGCAGCGGCCGATTCACCCTGCTTAAAAGCAATCCCTGGCAGGAAGGGCCGGCCTGGGCGGTGGGCGCGCTTTTGCCCCAGGGTTTCACCCGGGTCCTGCTCCCGGCTTACAGCAGGGATAAGAATGATAAGCCCCTGCCCCTGTTCGGGTATACCGCGGTGGCGTACAGGGACGGAGAACTCTATGCCGCGGCCATGGTGACAGACGACACCCGGCGCTGGGATCCGGCCTTTTATGATAGAGGTGACTTGCCGGCCCTGGTAAAAGAGAAATTGGAACGTTACCCGGATAACAGGATACTGCGCCAGCTGGCCCACTGCAGCCTGCATTACCACTGCTACACGGCCCAGAATATTTTTTACGGCCGCTGGGAAGGCGGCATCCCGGTTTCTCCATCATGCAACGCCGGCTGTTTGGGCTGCATATCTCTGCAGAGCTCGGAGTGCTGCCCCTCACCGCAGTCGCGGATAAATTTTACCCCAACACCGGGGGAAGTGGCCGAAATCGCGGCGCCCCACCTCCAGCGCGATGACGGGCCTATCATCAGCTTCGGGCAGGGCTGTGAAGGCGAGCCGTCCCTGGCGGCCCGGACCCTGGTTCAATCTATAGAAAAAATCAGGTCCGTTACCAGCCACGGCACGATCAATATGAACAGCAACGCGGGGTACAAAGCCGGTGTCGCAGATATCTGCCGGGCCGGGCTGGATGCCATCCGGGTCAGTATGATCAGCGCCAGGGAGGATACCTACAACGCCTATCACCGGCCAACGGGCTTCGGGCTGCCGGATGTCCGGGAATCAATAAAATGTGCGGTATCAAGCGGTGTTTACACGTCTTTAAATCTGCTTGTTTTCCCCGGCCTGACCGACCGGGAGGAAGAGGTCGAGGCAATATTGGGCCTGGTGCGCGATACCGGGATAAACTTGATCCAGCTGCGCAACCTCAATATCGATCCCGAATTTCTGCTTAAACAGCTGCCGGCGGGCAGCGGAAAAATCCTGGGCATTCCTGAAATGGTTGAATTGATGCGGGAGACCCCCGGCCTTGAAATTGGCAACTTCAGCAGGCCGGTGCGGTAGAAGTATAGTATAAACAAATTAAAAAAACGGTTTTCACAGGATTAAGAAGATTATCAGGATTTACAGGATTATTTTTAAAGACGCAAATAAATTTGAATAAAGGAATTTTAAAACCTAATTATATTTTGCGTACAAGATCATCCCGATTTAATTCGTTTTGACATTGAAGCAGTTTGTCTTGCGGGTTGTAAACACGTGTGCTATAATTAGTAAGTGTTTTTTTCCGTATATCGATAGCGAGGTGAGTTAAGTGAAAGAAAATATACATCCCAAGTACGGGACCGCAAAAGTTTCGTGCGTTTGTGGCGAAACTTTTGAGACCGGTTCAACAAAAAAAGAACTGCGGGTAGAAATATGTTCCAAGTGCCATCCTTTTTATACCGGCACCCAGCGGACAATCGACACGGGCGGCAGAGCTGAACGATTCCGTAAAAAATACGGCTTGACGAAGTAAGAAATGTAGCAGAGCAGCGCTCTGCTACTTTTACTAAAGGGGTGATGTCATGGGTTCCCCGTTCCAATACGGAGGTCAGGCTGTTATAGAAGGTGTGATGATGCGCGGCCCGGACAGCCGTTCTGTCGCAGTCCGGAAACCGGATCAGTCTATTGTGGTTGATGAAAAGGCAGTGGGCTCAATTACAAAGAAGGTGCCGTTTTTGAAATGGCCTTTTGTACGCGGGACAATTGTGCTTATTGAGTCCCTGGTCATGGGGATCGAGGCGCTGTCCTTTTCTGCCAGCCAGGCTACCGATGACGAGGAAGAACAGCTGACCGCAAAGGAAATCATAATCACTATTATTCTGTCTTTGGGCCTGGCGATTCTGTTATTCGCCGTGCTTCCCACCGCCGCCGCGCACCTGCTGATAAAATTCGCCCCCGGTACCTTTATACAGAATCTTATAGAGGGCTTTTTTCGGATTGCCGTGTTGGTGATTTATGTGGGGGCTATCGGCAGGCTGCCTGATATCAAGCGTGTTTTTCAGTATCACGGGGCGGAACATAAAGTCATAAACGCCTATGAGGCCGGGGATGAGCTTGTGGTGGAGAGGGTTCAGCGCTATAAGACCCTGCATCCCAGGTGCGGCACCAGTTTTCTTCTAATAGTGATAGTGATCAGTATTTTAATTTTTTCATTGCTGGGAAAACAGGTGCTGTGGTGGAGGATTCTCTCCCGGGTGCTTCTGCTGCCGGTGGTGGCGGGAATTTCTTATGAATTGGTTAAACTATCCGGTAAGTACGCCACTGCCCCATTATGCCGCATATTGACAGCCCCGGGAATGTGGCTTCAGAAACTGACCACCAACCCGCCCGACGACGGGCAGGTGGAAGTAGCGATTTCGGCTTTTAAGGCTGTACTGAAGGAGGGTAAATAATAGTGCTGCAAAAACTGGACAGCCTTGAGGAAAAATATGAAGAGCTGGGTAATATGATCGGCGATCCCGAAGTGATAGCTGATCTGGGCCGCTGGCAGCAGTACGTAAAGGCCCATGCCGATTTATCCGAACTGGTGACGACATATCGCGAATACAATAGAATTGTCAAGGAGATCAAGGAAGCAAAGGCTCTGCTTGATGAAGAAGAAGACGGCGAACTGCTTGAAATGTACCAGGCTGAACTGGATGAGCTTGTGGAAAGGAAAGACACTCTGGAGCAGCGCCTGAAGGTGCTGCTGCTTCCCAAGGACCCCAACGATGAAAAAAACGTCATCCTTGAAATCCGCGCCGGCACAGGCGGTGAGGAGGCCGCGCTTTTTGCGGCAGACCTGTTCCGGATGTACTCCCGTTATGCCGAGCGGGAGGGGTGGAAGACAGAAATCCTGAACGCCAACTACACTGATATCGGCGGTTTCAAAGAATTAATCTGCCTCATCCAGGGAAAGGGTGCTTTCAGCCGCTTAAAATTCGAAAGCGGCGTGCACCGGGTCCAGCGTATCCCCACGACCGAGTCGGGAGGGCGTATTCATACTTCCGCCGCCACGGTGGCTGTTTTGCCTGAAGCGGAGGAAGTGGACCTTGAAATCGATCCCAATGATTTAAGAATAGATGTGTTCTGCGCGTCGGGGCACGGGGGGCAGTCGGTGAACACAACCCAGTCCGCGGTGCGCATTACCCACATCCCCTCGGGGATAGTGGTTTCCATGCAGGACGAGAAGTCGCAGCATAAAAACAAGGATAAGGCGATGAGGGTGTTGAGGTCCCGTCTCTTTGACCGCATGCAGGAAGAGCAACAGCAAAAAGTGGCCAATACCAGAAAGTCTATGGTAGGTTCGGGAGACCGCAGCGAGCGGATCAGAACCTATAACTTTCCCCAGAACAGAGTCACCGACCACCGTATCGGCCTTACGCTGCACCGGCTGGACGCGGTGCTGGAAGGAGACCTTGACGAGATAATTCACGTCCTGATCACCACCGACCAGGCAGAACGCTTGAAGCAGGTG
>CAZPXL010000046.1:0-4385 GCA_964591005.1 uncultured Eubacteriales bacterium | reverse complement strand
TCCTGGACATGGATTTTTCATGGGCGGGGTGAAATGTCTTGACTGTAACAATTAAATCCGCGCTTAAAACAGCAAGGGTGAAATTTTTTGGCACAGGTATAAGCTCAGCCGCCCTGGACGCTGAGCTGCTCCTCTCGCATATTACCGGCCTGGAAAGAGCCGCGCTTTACCGCGAGTGGGACCGGCCTCTGAGGGACGACGAGGCTGCTAAATATAATTTTCTGACACGCAGGAGGCTCTCCGGTGAGCCGGTGGCTTATATCACTGGGCACAAGGAATTTATGGGCCTCGATTTTTTTGTCAACCGCTCTGTTTTGATACCCAGGCCCGAGACCGAGCACCTGGTGGAGTATGCTTTAAAAGCAATGCCCCCGTTTCCGGTTGTGATAGATGTGGGGACCGGCAGCGGGGTTATCGCTGTGAGCCTGGCTTTTTTCAACAGGGAGGCTACGGTTTGCGCCACCGATCGCTCCGGCGAGGCCCTGGAGACCGCCAGGCTTAACTGCGCCCGGCACGGTGTCAGCGACAGGGTGTTACTGCGCCAGGGCGACCTGCTGCAGCCGGTGCAGAGCTGTTTGATGGCGGGCGGAGTGGACCTTATAGCCGCGAACCTGCCCTATATTGCGGAGCGCGATCTCTCTGGCCTGCCCGGGGAGGTCGGTATGTTTGAGCCGCGGCTTGCCCTTGACGGGGGAAAAGACGGGCTGGAACATTACCGCCGGCTTGTGCCCGGGGCGGCAGAATTTTTGAAAAAGGGCGGCTTCCTGCTGATGGAAATAGGATTTGACCAGGGGCGGCCGGCCCGGTCGCTGTTTGACCCGCAGACCTGGGAAGTGGAAGTGCTGCAGGATCTGGCCGGCCTGGACCGGCTGGTTGCGGCAAGGTATAAAGGATAGGAAATGCGACAGGCGAGAACCGTCCCCTTGTCGCATTTTGATCTCTGGTTGAAAACAGGAAAAATACACATTATAATTGAAAAATGTTAATTATGCATAAAACTTGGTTAAGAGGTCAGCGCCGTGCCTGCAGACGATATAAAAACGCAATACATAAAAATTAGCCCGGACCGCCCGGAGGATGACGCCATAGCCCTGGCCGGTCTGATCCTGCGCCAGGGGGGCCTGGTGGCCTTTCCCACCGAAACGGTATACGGCCTCGGTGCCGATGCGACAAACGGACGGGCGGTTGCCAGGATTTTTGAAGCCAAGGGGCGTCCGCCGGACAACCCGATTATCGTGCATGTTGCTTCCCGCAGCCAATTAAGCGCCCTGGTGTTGAGCATTCCCCCAGAGGCGGAAATTCTTATGGACGCTTTTTGGCCCGGTCCCCTTACCATTATCCTGCCCGCTGGAACGGAAGTGCCTGCAGCGGTTACAGCCGGACTTGCGACTGTAGCGGTCCGCATGCCCGATCACCCGGTCGCCCTGGCTCTGATAAAGGCTGCCGGTGTGCCTGTGGCGGCGCCCAGCGCCAACCTTTCGGGAAAGCCGAGCCCCACTCTTGCCGCGCATGTTTTGCAGGACCTGGACGGACGGATCGAAGCCATCCTGGACGGTGGGCCGGCCGGGGTCGGGGTTGAGTCAACTGTGATCGACATGACCTCAAGGGTACCGGTAATTTTGAGGCCGGGAGGGATAACTCCGGAAGAATTAAACGCCTGTATTGGAAAGGTAGAAGTTGACCCTGATGTTGTATCGGGCTATTACGACGGAGACAACCCGCGTTCACCAGGTATGAAATACGCCCACTACGCTCCCCGGGCCCCCCTCCTGCTGGTGACGGGAAGTCAGCCGGCAGTGGTATTGAGAATCATGGAAATGGCCCGCGAGGAAGCGAGGGTTGGCAGGCGGGTAGGCATTTTAACGTACTCTGACAGCGGCGATTACTCCGCTGCGGGGAAGGTGGTTGTCGCCGGCCGCAGGGACAAACCAGAGACTGTCGCGTCTGGCTTGTACTCCGCCCTGCGCCGCTTTAACGAGATTGGCGTGGACGTTATTCTTGCGGAGGGCCTGGAGGAAAAAGGGGTGGGGCTGGCAGTTATGAACAGGCTTAAGAAAGCCGCGGGCGGACGCATTATACAAGTATAATTTACCCGGTTATAAGATAATAGATATAATAGGCCGATATTAATGTTTTTCTATGGATCCTTTTGGGAGGGAGCCATGAGTTTTTTTACCTTGTTAATTTTGGCGGTGGCCCTTGGTACCGACGCCTTTTCTCTGTGCCTGGGAATCGGGATAGCCGGGGTCAACCGTAAGCAAATACTGTTGATCAGCATCACCGTGCTGGTATTTCATATTTTTATGCCGCTGGCAGGCTGGTATACGGGCGAACTGGCGGGCAGCCTGCTGGGCCGGGCCGCGTCGGTAATCGGGTCTGCGCTGCTGGTTTACCTCGGTTTTAAAATGATCTGGGAAACAATGCGGAATGGCCGGGAAGCCGAGATAAAAGTTTTTAAGTTAAACGCCTGGGGACTGGTCCTTCTGGGCGCCAGTGTAAGCATGGACGCGCTGAGCTTGGGTTTTACTCTTGGAGCGCAGCAGGTGGACCTGCTGAGGACGGCTGCCACCATAGGCCTCGTCGCGGGGGCCATGACTGCCGCCGGGCTTGTTTTCGGCCGTTATATGAGCAAACTGGTGGGTGAAAGGGCACAGTTCCTGGGTGGATTGATTCTCGTCGGTATCGGCGTAAAGCTGTTCTTTTGAAATTTTATTTTCACAAGATTAACAAGATTGAAACATGATTAACAGGATTTTTAAACAAGATTAAATTATCAGTAAGCTGATTCAACCTGTGGAGATTGTCTGCGTCCCGGATTAAATTTATTTTTCTTTTATAAACAGATTTCTTGAAGGTCTTATATTTAATTCATATCTTGTTGGTCTAATTACATATTTCTACAGTCTGAGAGGATTTATAAAAAATCCTGAAATCTTAATAATCCTGTTAATCTTGTGATATTAAGGGGGTTTTAGGGATGAGAATACTTTTTGTCTGTACCGGGAATACCTGCCGCAGTTGCATGGCGGAAGCCCTGGCAGGCAGGCTCCTGGAGGACAGGTTTGGCGCCGGCGGTAATGTTCAGGTATACTCCGCCGGCCTGGCGGCTTCGCCGGAAGACGCAGCCTCGACCTTTGCGGTGGAAGCCATGGCCTGGAAGGGCATTGACATGAGCTACCACAGGGCAGCCATGCTGACACCGGAAAAGGTGATGGAAGCGGATCTGGTTTTAACGATGACCCGGGGGCACAAGGAACAGATCAATATTATGTTTCCCGGTCATGGGGAGAAGGTTTTCACACTGGCTGATTTTGCCGGGTACGGGGGCGATATACCCGATCCGATTGGACAAAAGCTGGAAACATACCGCGAGTGTGCCCGCGTGCTTGAAGAGTTAATTGCACGCGTGCTGGACAAGCTTGAAAAGCCCTCATAGCAAAAAGGCAAGGTTTTTTAAAGGGAAAATAACAATTGTTGTAGAACTTTGGTAGTATTCCGTATTACAATATACCAGACACTGAGAAAGAGGTTTTGCCGGAAATGAAGGTTGCATTAGCGTGCGATCACGGTGGTTTCAGGCTGAAAGAGCACATAGCCGGCTTTTTCAAGGAATATGGCGTAGAATATATTGACTTTGGAACGTTTTCCGAGGACCCGGTGGACTACCCGGATCTAGCCCTGAAAGTGGCGGAAGCGGTGCGAAGCGGTGATTTTGAACGGGGTGTTATCTGTTGCGGCACGGGTATCGGCGTGGCCATAACCGCGAACAAGGTGCCCGGCGTCAGGGCGTCCCAGTGTCACGACACCTTCTCTGCCAGGGCGGCCAGGGAACACAATAACGCCAACGTCCTCACCATGGGCGAGCGCGTAATAGGGTTCGGCCTGGCCAGGGACATTGTCAGGGTCTGGCTCGAAGCGGAGTTCCAGGGGGGGCGCCATGCCTCCCGGGTTGATAAAATCAGTCTCATAGAGCAAAAATATAATCGTTGCAGCCGGTAGAAGGATGCCGGTCGTGGGGAGGATTACTTATGAATTTAACGCGGACTCTTTCAGAAGTTGACCCGGAAATTAGCCATGCCATAGAGCTTGAAACCCGGCGTCAGCAGCAGACCCTGGAATTAATCGCCTCCGAGAACGTGGCCAGCAAGGCGGTGCTGGAGGCCCAGGGCTCGGTTTTGACCAACAAGTATGCCGAAGGTTACCCGGGCCGCCGTTATTACGGGGGCTGCGAGTTTGTAGACATAGCGGAAAACCTGGCTATATCAAGAGCTAAAGAATTGTTTGGCGCCGACTACGCCAACGTGCAGCCCCACTCGGGGGCACAGGCCAATACGGCGGTATATTTTGCCCTGCTTCAGCCCGGTGATACGATTCTTGGCATGGAC
>CAZPXL010000045.1:0-11416 GCA_964591005.1 uncultured Eubacteriales bacterium | reverse complement strand
ATAAATTGTTATTTATTTTGTGGGTATTTTAAGACATTGTTCGACAATAATATTTATTCAGCTTTTAAACATTTTTTTTATAAACAGAGTTCTCTCTTTATGGCTTAACGTTTAATGTTTCTTATGCACATAATCACAGCTATTACTATTACTAGTTAAAAAAATAATATAACAATAATGATAATGATGGGGGAAGTAAAATGAATTTTGCCAGCAATAAGGAAGAACTGCTAAATGCCGTGCAGATCGTTCAAAGAGCTGTTTCGTTAAAAAATCCCCTGCCCATACTGAGCGGTATAAAATTCGAAGCAGGGGAGGGCAGTGTTGTTATCTCGGCGACTGATCTGGAGTTGGGTATAAGCTGTTCGTTCCCGTCCGAGGTAATTGAGCAGGGAAAGGCGGTCCTTCCGGCAAAGGTTATAACAGAATTAATAAGGCGATTTCCCGACGTGACAATTTTTTTCAAAGCTGATCCGAATAACGGCAGTGTAACGGTACAATACGGTCAATCGGAAGCCAATATTAACGGTTATCCGGTTGAAGAGTTTCCTGATTTTCCCCTGCCGTCCGGTGATATAAAATTCAGCATACCGGGAGAGGTTTTAAGAGAAGTAATTTCACAGGTAATTTTTGCTACTGCCAGGGATGAAAACAGGCCTCTCTACACGGGGGTGCTTTTCGAAATTATTAACGGTGAGATAAATATTGTAGCAACTGACACTCACCGTCTGGCCTGGCGCAAAATTTTACTTGAAAACATTGGTGATATTAATATAAATTTAATAATTCCTGGAAAAACTCTTAATGAGCTGACTAAGGTCGCCGGATTGTCAGAAGAGCCGTTAGATATTATCGTGGCGGAAAACCAGGTTATATTTAACACTGAAAATGTATGTTTAATATCCAGGCTGATAGGCGGTAATTTTCCTAATTACAGACAGGTAATACCCAAAGATTATATATCCAGGATTCGATTGAGAGCCAGGGACCTGGCCGAGGCGGCGGAAAGGGCGGCTCTTCTAACCAGGGAAGGATCTCCGGTAATTAAGATCAACATCGGTGATAATATACTGGTGGTCTCAGTTATTACGGAGGCCGGACGCGTTCGCGAGGAAATGCCTGTTTTCCAGGAGGGAGAAAACCTCCAGTTTGCTTTTAACGCCAGATATTTAAGCGACGCATTAAAGGCAATCGGCACGGAAGAGGTAGTCCTGGAGTTTACCGGCCCCTTGAGTCCGGTAATTATTAAACCAGTAGGGGAGATGGAATATCTTTCCCTGCTCCTTCCGGTCCGGCTGCGCGAGGAGAGCTGATTGATTGTACCTCAAGCGCCTGGAATTAGCCAACTTCAGGAATTACACCAGTCAGGTGATTGAGCCGGATAATTTATTTAATGTATTCTGCGGCTCAAACGCACAGGGAAAAACTAATTTACTTGAGTCAATTTTTCTTTCCTGTACGGGTAAATCGTTTCGCACGCCGAGAGAGGCTGAAATAATATCCTGGCAAAAAGAATTTTCGTATATTAACTGCCTTTTTGAGACAGTCAGCCGGCAGGTTGAGGTAAGGGTAGAACTGCTGCCGGGTAAAAAGAAAATAGATGTTAACGGTGTTTTAACCCGGGGTTATCCGCAGGGCTGGCCGGGAGTAGTTTTATTTAAGCCGGAAGACCTGATCCTGGTCAAGGGTTCTCCTCTTGACCGGCGACGTTTTTTAGACCTTGAATTTGGCCCTTTCCACCCGCAGTACGGCCATTTTCTCAGCCTGTACAACAGGGTGCTTTTTCAGCGCAACAACCTTCTGAGAGAAATAAGAGAAAAAAAAATAAAAAGCGGCTCACTGGAGGTTTGGAATGAGCAGCTCTGCCGGTACGGCGCGAGGCTGCTTTACCTGCGTTTGGAATTATTTAAAGTTTTAAGTCCCCTGATCAGGAGTATCCATCACGACTTAACCGCCGAAAAAGAAGATCTGGATATACGTTATCTTTCATCGGTCAAAATTACCACGTCATCTGCGGAGGACGATATATATAACAGATTTTTAGAAGGGCTGGAGGAAGTTGAGGAAGAAGAAATTAAACGTTGTCAAACCCTGATCGGACCCCACAGGGATGATTTTGTGTTATATATTAATAACAAAGACGCGCGGGTTTACGGTTCCCAGGGACAGCAGCGGACCATAGTATTAACATTAAAGATTTCTCAAATAATGCATTGGCATAAGGAAATAGGCGAATATCCGATCCTGCTTCTCGATGATGTTCTCTTTGAGCTCGATGAAAACCGGCGCCGGGCGCTTTTAAACCGGGTATGGGGAATGGTCCAGACCTTTGTCACCTCCACCGGCGAACATAAGATTGCGCTCAATGATAATTTTGCTGTTAAAAAATTTTTTGTGCGAGCGGGCAGGGTTATTGATATTAAGGAGGAATAACATGTTTCTGCACCTCGGAGGAGACGTAGTGGTTCTAAAAAAGGATGTTATTGCCATCTTGGACATACGTACCGCGCAGGCGGCTGTGACCAAAGAGTTTATTGAAATTGCCGGGGATGAAGGTTTTATAAAAAATATTTATGAAAAAGACAGGGAAAAATCCTTTGTGGTAACGACCAGGGACATTTATATGTCGCCGATTTCATGCAGCACGTTGAAAAAAAGATCCGAAGATATTTTTGAACTATAGGTATTAAAACAATATCACAGGATTAACAGGATTTATAAGATTAACAAGATTAAAGATCAGGGTAAAAATATTTAATTTTAAAATATTTTAATCCTGTAAATCCTGATCATCTTGTAAATCATGTGAGAATTTTTTATTAAGATTTTTATAATTACAAAGGAGTGGTTTCGTATTGACTGAAGTCAGCGAAAACAACCGCTATGGCGCTGAAGAAATTCAGGTTCTGGAAGGGCTGGAGGCAGTAAGGCGCAGGCCCAGCATGTATATTGGCAGTACAAGCTCCAGGGGACTGCACCACCTGGTTTACGAGGTGGTGGACAACAGCATAGACGAAGCTATGGCAGGTTTCTGCGATAAAATAGAGGTGGTTATCAATGAAGACAATTCCATTGTAGTCATTGATAACGGCAGGGGTATCCCTGTCGGTATACAACAACAAACGGGGCGGCCGGCAGTGGAAGTGGTGCTGACCATACTGCACGCCGGAGGCAAATTCGGCGGCGGAGGTTATAAGGTATCCGGCGGACTGCACGGCGTGGGTGTTTCAGTGGTAAACGCGCTTTCCGAGTGGCTTGAGGTGGAAGTCAGGCTTAACGGGAATGTTTATTATCAAAAATATAACAGGGGTGTACCCGTTACCGAGTTAAAAATCATAGGGAAGAGCAAGACAAACGGGACAAAAATAAGTTTTAAACCCGACTACCAAATATTCGAAGACCTTATTTTCAACCAGGATACACTTACCCATCGTTTAAGAGAGCTGTCTTTCCTGAACGCGGGCGTAAAAATCACCCTTAAAGATAAGCGTACAGGCCAGGTGGTGGAGTATGAGCATGAAGGCGGCATTAAAGATTACGTCAAACATCTGAACAGGAGCAAAACGCCGCTCCACGCCAAGCCGATCTTCTTTCAAAAACAGCGGGAAGACGTGATGGTGGAAATAGCCCTGCAATACACAGATTCCTATGCTGTGGATAACATATTTTCTTATGCCAACAACATCAACACCATTGACGGAGGAACCCACGAGGCCGGTTTTAAAGCCGCCCTCACCAGGGTTATCAATGATTACGGGCGCAAATACAACATTCTGAAAAACGGTGTGAGCAACCTTACGGGTGAAGATATCAGGGAAGGGCTTACCGCGGTAATCAGCGTAAAAGTGCCGGAGCCGCAATTTGAGGGACAGACCAAGACAAAGCTGGGCAACAGCGAAGTAAGAAGCATTGTGGATATGGTCATGGGAGAGGGGCTGAGTACGTTCCTTGAGGAAAACCCCCCGGTTGCCAAACGTCTCCTGGAAAAAGCGATCACCTCTTCCAGGGCGCGTGAGGCCGCCCGCAAGGCAAAAGAACTGACCAGGCGCAAAAGCGCCCTCGAGAGCTCAACCCTGCCCGGTAAACTGGCAGACTGCTCTGAACGGGATCCTTCAGCTTGCGAGATATATCTAGTAGAGGGTGATTCGGCCGGCGGGTCCGCTAAACAGGGCCGGGACAGGCGGTTTCAGGCCATACTGCCCCTGCGGGGTAAAATCCTAAATGTTGAAAAAGCCCGCCTCGACAAAATACTGGCCAATGAAGAAATACGGACCATGATCACAGCGCTGGGGACCGGTATCAGTGAAGAATTCGACATATCCAGGGCCAGGTACCACAAGGTTATCCTGATGTCAGACGCTGATATTGACGGCGCCCACATCAGGACGCTGCTGCTGACGTTCTTTTACCGGTACATGAAGCCGCTGGTGGAATCAGGATACATTTATATCGCTCAGCCGCCTTTATACAGGGTGAAGAAGGGCAGAAGCGAAAATTACGTGTACAACGACGCCGAGCTGGAGAAGCTTTTAAGCAAAATAGGACGGTCCGGCATTTCCCTCCAGAGGTATAAAGGTCTGGGTGAAATGGACGCCGTGCAACTCTGGGAAACCACCATGAATCCCGAGACAAGGACTGTAATGCAGGTTACCCTGGAAGATGCTATCGAGGCGGACTCAATCTTTTCCATGCTGATGGGGGACAAGGTGGAGCCGCGCCGGGATTATATCATGGAAAATGCCCACCTGGTGCGAAACCTGGATGTGTAGTAAAGCCCCCGGCTATAAAAGTCATTTATAATAAAGAAACGTCCTTTAAAAACCACCCTTAAAGAAGGTGGTTTCTGTTTTTAATCTGATTAGATTTTAACATCATGGATTTAGTCAACAACCCGTGCCCTTTTAAGGGCGGTTTTTATTTTTTAAAGGGCTCTAATCATTAGAGAAACAGAGTAATAGGAAGAGTACACAAGAAAAACCGTAATAATTTCCAAATATTAACTAAAAACAGATTTGCACCGATATGGTAGTATTTAAATCAAAAACCGGTGGCAATATATGTAAATTGCCTGCGGGCCAACGTTTAAAAAGTCACATGGTTTTTACAATACAGATACTGTCTGACTGCCGGAAGAAATAAAGAGATGGCAGAAGACAATTAAATATAAATCGGCAAAGATTAATTAAGAGGAGATGAAAGCCTGCAGTAAACAGACTTAATAGATTCGAAATTCCAACGGCCTTATTTAAAAGTATTTTAATAATAAATACAGAAAAATTCAGCGACAGGGACTAAGGGGAGGATAAGGATGAAAACGATCGCTGTTTACAGGCCGACAAAGGCAAAAAAGGCAAAATCCCTGTTTGTAGTGGCGCTGCTCCTGGTGATGGCTTTTTTAGCCGGCGCAGTTGCGGAAAAATCAGCCCACTTCCTGCAGGATGTCATATCTGCCGCGCCTGTCGCCCTTGACGAGGTAAAAGCATTCCTCCGGGAAAAGATTATTTTCAAGGTTGGCACGGCTGTTGATCAGGCCAAATGGTCAGCTGTAATCATAATTTCAATAATCATGCAGGCAGGTTCTCACGTAATCAGGGGGCCTTAAAATTAAAAGGGGAGGTGTTTGGCAGCGGAAACAAAAATAATAGTTATTTCGCGGCGATGGCCGCAGACATTACTGGGCAGGTTTGGGCAGAATTTAAAACTTGCCCCCGGAAAAGCCAGCTGGAAGATCTTTCGCACCTGCGAATCGATAAGAGAAAGAAGAAATAATAAAAGGATTTGAGGTGAGGTCCTTTGATTGTATGAAACCCTCCGGGGCTAACCCGAGCCTGGAGGGGGAAATTAGCACAGTACTGCCGCAGCGGCTGATATTGGCAATAATAATAATCGGGATTACAGCCCGATACCCCGGGGCGGATCAGCCCATGTTTTAAGCCGTGGCCGCAAAGGCAGTAAAAATAAAAATACAGGTTCATATATTACCAGGAAGAACTGAGCGGGCAAAAAAGTAGCCTGCTTTTTTTTGGCTCCGGGCGGATTTGGCAAAATTGCATTTGCGCTTTTATTTTGGTATAATTCCCCTGGTAGTTTTTTGTGGAGGTGACCGGCTTGCCGTCTGTAACCGGTAAAGTTGTTCCGCTTGATATAAATGAGGAGATGAAACACTCCTACCTGGACTATGCCATGAGCGTTATTGTGGCGAGGGCGTTGCCGGACGTGAGAGACGGCTTGAAACCTGTGCACCGCCGTATACTTTATGCCATGCATTCCCTTGGGCTGTCGGCTGACAAGCCTCACCGTAAATCCGCTTATATTGTGGGGGAAGTCCTGGCAAAATATCACCCCCACGGTGATACTTCCGTGTATGACGCCCTGGTCCGGCTGGCCCAGAATTTCGCCTGCCGCTATCCCCTGGTGGACGGCCACGGCAACTTTGGTTCCGTGGACGGTGACTCCGCCGCGGCCATGCGGTACACCGAGGCGCGGATGGCCAAGATTACCTCGGAAATGCTGGTGGATATAGAAAAAGAAACAGTTGATTTCATTCCCAACTACGATGATAAGAACGAGGAACCTACAGTCCTGCCTGCCCGGATACCAAACCTGCTTATTAACGGGTCTGCCGGCATAGCTGTGGGCATGGCCACGAATATTCCACCCCATAACCTGGCCGAGGTGATCGACGGGGTAATAATGTTAATTGATAAACCTGACTCAGAAGTGCAGGAGATCATGACCGTGATCAAGGGTCCTGATTTTCCCACCGGCGGCAAAATCATGGGCAGGGAAGGGATCCGGAACGCTTATCGCACCGGCAGGGGAACTGTCAAGGTGCGCGCCCAGACAATAATCGAAAAAACCAACAGCGGCAGAAACTGCATTATTGTAAATGAAATACCATACCAGGTCAACAAGGCCCGGCTTATTGAAAAGATAGCCGAGCTGGTTAAGGACAAAAAGATCGACGGTATCAGCGACCTGCGTGACGAATCGGACCGCCGCGGCATGAGGATTATGATTGAACTCAAGCGGGATGCGAATCCCCAGGTGATCCTGAACCAGCTTTACAAGCACACCCAGATGCAGGAAAGCTTCGGGGTTAACATGCTGGCCCTGGTGGGCGGGCAGCCCCGGGTTTTAAACCTGAAGCAGATACTGTTTTACTATTTGGAACACCAGAAAGATGTTATAGTCAGGCGTACCCGCTTTGAACTGAGAAAGGCGGAGGAACGGGCGCATATTGTAGAGGGACTGCGCATTGCTATTGCCTACCTGGACGAGGTCATAAAAATAATCCGGTCGTCCCAGACCACCGACCTGGCCAAAAAAACACTGTGCGAAAAATTCGGACTGACGGAAAGACAGGCCGAGGCTATTGTTGAAATGCGGCTTAAGCAGCTGACCGGCCTGGAGCGTGAAAAACTCGAGCAGGAATACAAGGAACTTGTAAGCAGAATTGCTTACCTGCGCTCCATTCTGGAAAGCGAGAAGAAGGTCCTTGATATCATTAAAAAAGAGCTATTAGTTATTAAGAAAAAATTTGCCGACCCGCGGCGTTCCTTCATATCTGACGAAGAAGTAGCGTTGGGAACCGAGGACCTGATACCTGAAGAGGACGTAGTGATTACAATAACGAACCAGGGCTATATCAAGAGAATACCCCTGGACACATACCGCAACCAGCGCCGGGGCGGCCGCGGCGTAATGGCTATGGGCACCAAGACGGAGGATTTCTTGCGGCACCTCTTTGTGACCACGACCCATCACTTTTTCCTGTTTTTCACCAACCAGGGCAAGGTGTTCCGCCTGAAGGTGCATGAAATACCTGAGGCCGGGAGGCAGGCCAAGGGCACCGCTATCGTCAACCTGCTATATATCGGCGGTGACGAAAAAATTACGGCGGTGATTCCGGTAAAAGAATTTGACTCGGAGCAGTACCTGTTCATGGCCACCAGGCACGGCCTGGTTAAAAAGACGTCTCTTGACCAGTACGACACATCGCGCCGCGACGGCATTATAGCGATCTCCCTGAACGAGGAAGACCAGCTTGTGGATGTGAAACTTACCAGCGGAGAAGAACAGATCGTTCTGGCCACCAAGAGAGGGCAGGCGATCCGTTTCCCCGAGGAGCAGGTGCGCCCCATGGGCCGCAACACCCGTGGTGTTAGAGGAATAGGGCTGGCCACCAATGATGAGGTCGTCGGCATGGAAACAGTCCGGCCGGCCGCTTATTTGCTCACGGTGACAGCGAACGGGTTTGGCAAGCGGACCCTGCTCACCGAGTACCGCGCCCAGACCAGGGGCGGTAAAGGAGTTATCAACATTAAAGTAAACAAGAGGAACGGCCTGGTGGTGGCTGTCCAGGTGGTTAAAAACGATGAGGAAATTATGATGGTCAGCGCCGAAGGGATAGCCATCAGGTTCAGCGCCGAGGATATCTCAAAAATTGGCCGGGCCACCCAGGGCGTTACCTTGATGAAGCTTGACCAGGGCGACACCGTGGTGGCGGTAGCCAGGGTCCTGACGGACGATTAGACGCTGACGCCTGCGATATCGCAAAAAACTGTGACAAAAGAAGATATGCGGTGCTAATTTCAAATTTTCGTCTTTTAACAAAAAAAAGAGGGCCTGTTGGCTGTTGACAGTATATGTTATGATTTACATAAATTAACATTGTGGGGGAGGGGTGTTAAAAAATAAAAAGAGCTTTTAAAATGTTTTTCATGCTTGTTCTAACCATTTCTCTGTCTCTTAGCGCGGGCGCCCTTCTTGAAAAGACGCTTTACTATATAAAGCCTTTTATAGAATAACCATAAATTAAAACGCCTTTAACGGCGTTTTAATTTATCCAGGATTCACTTGTTTTTCAGGTTGATTAAGGCCGGTCAATTATAATAAAAAAAGTTTTTATTATTCAACAGCCTCAATTTTTACCCAAGTTTTTATTTCGCCAAGCTCTACACCGTAGTTTTCTCTTAGTTCCTTCATTGTGGTATCTGTCGGAAGAGACTCCGGCAATGAAAACTTACGGTAGATATCTTCAAGAGGAATGCCAAAGTTATCTGACAACCCCCGGATTGTTGTTGATCCGCTGATATTTATTTCAGCATCTGTATCTTTTAACTGTTCTGTTCCCACAAGAGATTCCACAGGCGGCAATTCATTTTTATTTTTGAAAGCTGCTGCCCATATCCTGAACCGGCCTATGGAAAACCCGGCTTCATCTCTGGCCTGAGCAAGTTCGGCCCGGGGGGAAACATATTCAGGTATATTCCAGGTTTCATAAATAGTCTCAAGTGGTATGCCATATTTGTTTGAGACCTCAATAATAAGTGTTTCACCGCTGATATCAAGGTTTTTCAGCTTCCACAAACCCATTGCCTGGCCTGCCCATATAGTTCCAATGAACAAAAGCAAAGCAGTTATAACATGAACATGCTTATTAATTATCATAATTAATGCCCCCTGGTTTTTTTGTCAATTTAGCCACTTTTCCTGCAGTTAAATTAATGGCTTTCCGGCCGGACGGGCAGACATCTATACATTCCAGGCAGTGAGTGCAGCCTTCCCGGGTAAGTATTGTTTGTTTTGAAGGCATGACATTTTCAGGGCAGGCCCTGTCGCAGAGGCCGCAGTTAATACAATTTGTCTCGTTTCTAACGGGTTTCACAAAGCTGAAGAAGCTGAGAAAATTAACAAAAGCTCCAAGCGGGCATAAATACCTGCACCACAAGCGGCTTACAAAAAGAGAGCCTGCCAAAGTTAATCCCAGAATTATAAAGGGCGTATTCAGGGCCGGACGATACAGGTGAAACAGGGCATAAAACGGGTCGTATGCCCGGAAAACCAGATCCGCGGTGAAATAGGTGGCGACAAGTATTAATACCAGGATCGCATACTTGGCTTTTGTTAGTACTTTTTCCAGTGATTCTGGAACTTTTTTTATTATGCCAAGTTTTTTACCCAGGCGGCCGAACCATTCCTGCAGTGAACCCAGCGGGCAGATGTACCCACAGAACACTCTGCCAAAAAGCAATGTCATTATTATAAGCGCTGTCATTATCCCAATATTAAATGAACTGATATGTTCCAGATATACACCGCTAAGAATAAGGTGCGGCAGTGTTTCCAGGCCTCCCAAGGGACATAGCCCCTCGGCCCGGCTCCTTTCAGCAGTGATAAACGGTGAAAAAACAAAATATGCCGTCAGTGCCACAAAACCAAGTTGGATAAATAATCGGAATGGTATTTTTTTTACACCCAAAAGTTTCACTCCTTCTCCGGTTTCTGTTATGCAACGAGATCAACTTGACTGTTTAAGAATAGCATTTAAATATCAAGATAATTTCAAGATTTTAAAAATATTTTGTTAAATCCGAAGATCTTTTAAGATGCTTGCTGCACCTTTCTTTGCCAGTTTTATGAAGCATTGTTAGGCGATTTTTAAATCTGTTTTTTTCTTGTTTTTAAATTTAAATTATTATAGAATAATTTGATAGTTAAAAAGAGCTGATTGGAGGCAATTTTTGTGGTTGAAAAGGGAACCTGGACTGTTAAAAAAGGCCTTGCGGAAATGTTAAAGGGCGGTGTGATCATGGATGTCACAACTCCCGAGCAGGCTAAGATAGCGGAAGAGGCAGGAGCTTGCGCTGTAATGGCTCTGGAGCGGGTCCCGGCGGATATCCGGGCGGCCGGCGGCGTGGCCAGGATGGCGGACCCCACTGTAATTACACGCATTATGGAGGCTGTAACCATTCCCGTAATGGCAAAAGCGCGCATAGGGCATTTTGTTGAAGCCCGTATTCTTGAGGCCCTGGGCGTAGACTATATAGACGAAAGCGAAGTACTCACTCCCGCGGATGAAAATTTTCATATAGATAAAAACGCCTTCAATGTGCCGTTTGTTTGCGGCGCCCGCAATTTAGGAGAAGCGCTCAGGCGGATTGGCGAGGGAGCGGCGATGATCAGGACCAAGGGAGAGCCGGGTACCGGTAACGTTGTTGAGGCTGTCAGGCACATGAGAATGGTAATGGGAGAGATCAGGCGGCTCCAAAACCTGCCCAGGGAGGAATTAATGTCCGCGGCCAAGGATATGGGAGCACCGTATCACCTCTTATTGGAGGTTGCGGAAACCGGCCGGCTGCCGGTAGTGAATTTTGCCGCTGGAGGCATTGCTACTCCCGCAGACGCTGCCTTGATGATGCAGCTGGGCTGCGACGGCATCTTTGTAGGCTCCGGTATATTTAAATCAAAAGATCCCGCCGCCAGGGCAAAAGCCATAGTTGCAGCCACCACTCACTATAACGACCCGCAAATTTTAGCGGAAGTCTCTAAAAACCTGGGCGAGGCTATGCCCGGCCTGGAGATACAGACTATCGCCCCCGAACAGAGAATGCAGGACCGCGGCTGGTAATCC
>CAZPXL010000044.1:0-11476 GCA_964591005.1 uncultured Eubacteriales bacterium | reverse complement strand
ATTTTGTCACAGTCCAACTAAAAAGTCAAGTATTAAAAGTATCCGTTAATATTTTGAAGGTTTTAAGTTAAATCATGTCGAAAAGTAAAAAATATATTATATAAAAAATCAAAAGGTAGTCCATGGTATCAATACTATAAGCGGCTGGGGGGAAGATGATTTGGCTGAATCCGAACCAAGTGTTCTTTCAAACGCAATTCTTGTTGTATATGTAATTATATCATTATGTACGATGATCTGGGTATATAAAGACACGCGCAAAAAAGGAAGGCCCTTATCCGAGACTATCGGCTGGGTTATTTTTATGACGCCGCCTTTATTCCCGCTGGCTATAGTGACATATCTTTTTTTTCGCAAGAAAAACTTTTTTGATTAAGACGTTCATTGATCACGCCTGTGATTATTGCGCGGCTTCGGCCGGCTGAATTCAGGCAGACAGCCGTCCCAATTATTATACGCCATTTATTTTCGTGGTCTCCGTGATCCTGAGCATCCAACTGTTCAAAAGTAATTCCCTGGCCCGCTCCGGGGCATACCTCTTTGGGTTCCGTGCCTTTTACAAAAACCGCTTCAATTGAGCGGGTATTCAGCCCTCCCGCCAGCAACCCGTCATCAGCGCAAATCTTTACTTTTACCACATCCCGAGGCACCGGAAACTCTCTTGGGGGGACATCTTTTAAAGCCTCCTTGATAAACATCGACCAGATAGGCGCGGCGGCCTGGGATCCTGTCTGGCCTGCTCCCTTGTTTTTTTCGTCATAGCCCACATATACGGCGGCGGCCAGATCCGGAGTGTACCCAATAAACCAGGCGTCCCTGTAGTTTTCGGTTGTCCCGGTCTTGCCGGCCGCGGGCCTTGCTATAGAATTGTAGACATCCGGCGCCGTGCCGCCCGGTTTTAATACCCCTGCGAGCATATCTGTTATAATATAGGAAGTCTTTTCATCCAGCGCCCGTTCCGGTTTGGGCCTGTGTTCTTCCAGGATCCGGCCCGATTTGTCTGTAACTTTTGAAATATAATAAGGCTCGTTCCTGATGCCGCCGTTTGCCAGAGTAGAGTAAGCCCCGGCCATTTCCAGGGGGGTCACTTCCGATGTGCCGAGTGGCAGTGAAAGGACCGGCTTAACCGCAGATTCAATCCCCATCCGCCTGGCGTAAGCTGCCGCCACAGACGGGCCAACCATGTCATTCAGTTTTACGGCCACAACGTTGTCTGATGTGAAAAGGGCTTCTTTCAGCGTAAACGGGCGGTTGTGATAACCTCCCATAAAATCCTTTGGCCGGTATGTTTCTCCTCCGTCCTGTTTAAAGGAAACCGGTTCGCATGTGACGATGGAGCCGGCGGTATAACCGTGCTCAATGGCAGCCGCATATAAAAACGGTTTAAAAGTAGAGCCTGGCTGCATTTTAGACAGAGCCCTGTTGAATTGAGATTCATTGTAATCCTTACCGCCCGCCATGGCCTTTATTTGGCCGTTTTTGGGGTCAACAGCCACCAGTGCTCCGTTAAGAAGGGGATCTTTTCCCCGAAGCCCATGTGAAAGGGCCTTCTCAGCCGCGTCCTGCATATTTATATCCAGAGTGGTATATATTGTCAGGCCTCCGGAATATAATGTTTCCAAGTTGTCCTGGAATTTATTTTCAAGCTGCCTGACGATTTCGCTTGTAAAATACGGCGCCCTGTCAATTTGAGCGGATAATTTTAATGGCTGCAAAAATTGATTTTTAGCCTGGGCGGCTTTATTTTCATCGACCATGCCAAGCTCAACCATTCTGTTGAGCACGGTTAACTGCCTTTCCCTGGCAGCCTCCGGGTTAATTGAAGGGTTGTAAATACTGGGCGCCCTGGGTATTCCGGCCAGCATAGCGCTTTCAGCAAGGCCCAGGTCACTTGCCTGTTTATTGAAATAAGTCCTGGAGGCCGCTTCAATTCCATAAGCTCCCTGGCCGAAGTAAATCTGGTTTAAATACATGCCAAGTATCTCGTTTTTAGTATACTGTCTTTCCAATTGAACTGTGAGCGCCAGCTCTTCGAGCTTTCTTCCAACTGTCCGGCGTTGCTCGAGGTATAAGTTTTTTACCAGCTGCTGGGTAATGGTGCTGCCGCCCTCAACCACGCCGCGGGCGATTATATTCCGGTAAAGCGCCCTGCCCATACCTACCGGATCAACGCCATGGTGGTTGTAAAAACGGGAATCCTCGATAGCGATAATCGCCTGCTTCATATATGGTGAAATATCAGCAATTGAGACAGGCAGCCTGTTTTCCCGGCTGATTATAGTGATTGGCTCGCCGTTTGCGTCCAGTATTTTTGAAGCCGCTGGCACTTCCATATTTAAATATTTATCAGCGGAGCACCCTGACAGCAAAATAAGAATGGCTGCTATCGATGCTGCTAAAATATTTCTGAACACTGTACACCTGGCCTCCGGTATTTTTATCCGGTTAATACTGTTTCCTGATTCATACCAACTATACCCGGCGGCTATGCCGCGGAACCCGATTATGTTATGATAAAAAAGGTAATAATACTAAATTAAAGTAGGTGTCATGATTGCAAGTCATATCTCTGGTTGGACCGAGCGGCACCGGCAAAAGCCACAGGGCCACAAATATAGCCCACCAGCTTGAAGCCCAGGCGATTATTGATGATGGTCTTTTAATCCAGGGAAACCGCATCCTCGCGGGGTCTTCGGCTAAAAGGCAGCCCACAAGGATAGGGGCAATAAAATCAGCCCTCTTCATAGATGAAGATAAAGTCATCGAAATTAAAAAAGCTCTCTCTGATCTCGCTCCTGAAAAAATATTGATACTGGGCACTTCTAAGGAGATGACGGAGAAAATAGCATCCAGGCTGGAATTGCCGGCTCCTTCCACGGTTTTAAATATTGAAGATGTCGCCAGCGAGAAGGAAATAAGGAAGGCAAAGTATCTCCGTACTCAGTTCAGCAAACATGTCATACCCGCTCCCACCCTGGAAGTAAAAAGAAGTTTCCCCGGCACACTCGTTGACCCGCTGCAGGTGTTTTTAAGGAAAAGGGGCGCTTCCGGCAAAAAGGACTGGCTGGAACAGTCAATAATCCGGCCGACTTTCACCTTTCACGGCAAGCTGTCCATCTCCAACAACGCTCTTGAAGCTATCGCCGGACATGCCGCCAATTCAGTGGCAGGAGTCAGCCAGCCCGGTAAAATTGTTATTCACGTCGAGCAGGAGGGTATGGTTGTAATTGATATAGCGCCTGTCCTGACCTTTGGTTATCCTCTTCACCTTGTGGCCGCCGAGATCCAGCAGCGGGTTATAATAGCCGTGGAGGAAATGACAGGGCTGCAGGTAAAAATGGTTAACGTGCAGGTAAAAGGTCTCAGCTTTGAGAATAAAAAAGTATCTGAGGCGACCTAAAAAAGGTCGCCTCAGCATTTAATGCACATTATTAATAACTGGTTGCGAATACGTGGTTCCCGATCCTGGTGATTACGGGCAGTGTTCTGATCCATTTATCAGCGCTGATGTCAGGATTGTAAAAGAAGAGCGCTCCCCTGCTGGGGTCCTCTCCGGATATAGCCTGCATAGCCGCCTGGACTGCGCTTTCATCAGGCTCCAGGTTGATGGAGCCGTCGCCCACGGGAGAAAACTGGTAAACACGTTTGTTTCTCTGAAAAACCACACCGTGTATCGTTTTTGGAAAATGCGGGCTGGCCAGCCTGTTTAAAATAACGGCGCCTACCGCCACCTTCCCTTCAAAGCTTTCACCCCGTGCCTCCGCGTGAATCAATCTCGCCAGAAGCATTATTTCCTCCCTGGATATTCCAACACGTGACTTGCGTTCATCAGCAGCGGCCTCAGCCGGCAGCAAAAGGGTTTGCCCGGGCCTAATCAAACTGTCTTTCAGTTGGTTGGCCTTAATTAAATCTTCAAGCGCTACCCGGTATTGTGATGCAATATCGTAAAGTGTGTCGCCATCCCGGACAGTATGTTTTTCCAATATGGAATCGGTACAGTCTTTAAATGCGTTTTCTGAGCTCTGTGAACAATCGCCAACAGACGCAAATGCGCTTAAAGCAAATATTGTTACAATTAACAATACAGCCAGTCTTAAAACGTTCTTACGAACCAGTTTTTTCATTTTTCCTCCTTTCCGATTCCAGAGAGTATTTTTGCACAGCGAAATTCTTAATATACATACATTTTTAGCCGTGCAATATATTATCTGCATATAAAAGTAAAAAATACCACCTTATACAAAGGTGGTTGTCTGCGCAACAGAGCATATTTGCGCGTGCTGAAATCCATTATTCTACATAGAATAGGTATATACTACCATATTGTTACAGTACTAATAATTAGAGTCTTTTTCTTTGCGGCGGACAGCGCGAATATCCAGCTCAACCATCAGGCGGAATGGTTTGCACATTTCAAGAAGACGTGATGTGGTCCTTTCCCCGAGGTATTCTTCAATTTCATCAAGTTTAATATTAGTTGTTACAATTACAGGCAGGCGATGGTTCAGGCGATAATTTATAATGGAATATATCTTGTTCCTGGTCCATTCGGTGTAATTATGCGCGCCCAGGTCGTCAAGTATGAGCAGCGGCACCTGCCTGGCGGCATCCAAAAGGTCAAACTCGGTTACCTCACCCGCGCCCTTGCCGAAATCATAGGTCGCCTTAATTTGATCCAGCAGGTCCGGCACTACCGCAAACAGTACCAACTGGCCTCTTTTTAACAGGCTGTTGGCGATGCAGGAAGCTAAATATGTTTTGCCGCTTCCTACGTCACCTGTGAATAATAAGCCGTCAGTATTCGGATCTTTTAGAAAATTATCAATAAATTCTTTTGCCGCTCTATGCGCCAGCTTGGCAATCTCATAATAGGATATGCCCTTTTCGCGATCAAAGCAATTTTTATCATAGTATGTAAAACAAAAACGATCCAAGCTGCAATTCAGAAGGTTCCGCGGCATGCGGGAATCTATAATTAGTCTTTCCGCGGCTCTCTGCTTACTGCAAATACAGGGTACAGCCACGTCATCTTTAAGTACAATTCCCCGATCACCGCAAATTTTACAAGACAATCCGTGCTACCTGCCTCTCATTCAGTGTTGGTTCAATTATAGTGCGGACATAATACAACTTTCTATGAATACAATGTCCTGATGAATGCTTTTTTCTTGGAATCTTTTTTATCATCAGAGCCGGTGCCTGGCCCTCCGCTTTTACGAATATTTTGAGAGCGCCGTTTTTGGAAATCACGGTCGTATTCCTCAATGGCTTCAAGGGTATGGAGGTTGTTCTTTTTCCATTCCATCAGGATGCTGTTGATATATTTAAAGTTGTGCTTGCCTCTGAGGACCGCTCTTTTTAAAGCTTCAATTACCAGGAATGACTCCACTTCGCCGGCCCAGAGCTGAATTTGATCCACCTCAATGGGAGACAGCGGCCTGCCGAACTCCTTTTCGAATGTAGAAATCAATCCTGTTGGTTTATCGCGCAATTTATAATTCAAAAAATCATGATCCAGGGCGGCGGCTTTTATGAGATTTTCAGATTCTTCAATTTCGCTGGCCCTGATACTGGCCCAAACATCGGAAACTTTTAAAAACAGCGGTTCAAAATCATATCCTTCAAAAATCACGTTATTTTTTTTGTCGTAGTATTCACTGACAGCAATAATTTCCTTTTCTAACAAGTCAGCCAGTTCTTTTTTGATTTTCGCGGGAGTTGAGTCCATGACCCCGGCGATGGTCTCAGGATCCGGGTAGAACTCCTTCTCTTCCACGTTAAACCTGATCAAATGGATTAAAAGCATCATTTGAAAATCGGTTATGCCAATCAGGCTGTATATCTGAATAAGCGTGTTGGGAATGGATGTGAATCCATCGAATATCAGGTCGCACCCAAAGGTAGCGGTTATGTTAACTTTATGGTCGCATTTAATAATATTTTTATTTAAGTGTTTAGTCATATGACGGCATCTTCCTTTTTTCAGGTCTATTATTAACTAATTATGCTCAGCACGTCCAGCAGGCTTTCCACGTTTATATGCCCGCCGATTGGTTCTTCATCTTCGAAATCCCAGGTGTGGGGATGTTGAATATATATACTTTTAAAACCAGCCTTAAGCGCCGGGTTTATATCCGACTTCATACTGTTGCCGATAACCCAGGAATATTGCGGAGAGATCCTCTGCTCCGCAGCGATTTGGCGGTAAGCGCCGGTGTTTTTTTCGGTCAGAACATATATGTTTTTGAACCAGCGCGCCAAACCGCTTTGTTCCAACCTGGCCTTCTGCACCGACGGTTCTCCCCGTGTAGCGAGGAAGAGCGGGTACCTGCCGTGCAGGTTTTCCAGGACTTTGCCGGCGTTTTTTATCGGTTTTGCCGGCTGTTCGTAAACCTGCCAGCCCAGGTCCTCTATTTCATTTTTTAAGGTATAGTTGATTTCGCGATTGAAAATATTACAGTAGTATTCGTATGTTTCTCCCAGGGCGCGGGGGAAACACTCTTTAAAAAAGCCGCCGCAGTGCCTGACATTTCGTATGTCATTCCGGTTCAGGATCTCAAGGACTTCCTCTGCCGGGAAATGCAAGGAATGCATTATACCGGCGAATTTTTCTTTGGCAGCGTTAAAATGAACTGTAGTCTCAACCAGGGTATCGTCGAAGTCAAACAATACACCGCACTGCAAACGACTTTTCCCCCCTGTTATATTCAGGTTAACTGAAGCTCCCATGATATTACAGGAACTCCCACGGACAGATCTTTTTTTCCAGCCAGTCCAGGAAAAGATAGAGAACAAAACCCATGATCCCCATGGCGATAATACCGGCGAACATATCGTTCCAGTCCAGCCTGGCCCATGCTTCCATTACAAAGTAACCTATACCTCCGTAACCGCCCGTGTTCGCAACAGTCTCGGAAAAAAACAGGACCGCGATCGCTGTGCCGAGGCTTATTCTAAGCGCGGTTAAAATTTTAGGGAGGCAGGCCGGGAAAATAACATGATAATAAATCTGGCGCTGACATGCTCCCAGGGAAAGCACCGAATTGACCATGTCTTTACTGACCTGTTTTGAGGCGTCCCTGGTGGTAACCAGGATTTGAAAAAATACGACAATCCATATTAAAAATATTTTTGAAGTGTTACCAAGCCCCATTAGTGTAACGACCAGAGGCAGGAATATAATTTTTGGAACCGGATAAGTTAAATAAATAAGCGGCGCCGCAAAACGATCAAGTCTTTCCACATGGCCTAAAATCATTCCCAGAATAACGGCAGGGACAAGCGCTGCGATCAGGCTGACCAGCACCCTGGCCGTGCTTACCAGTAGGTGGGACCCCAGTTCTTGCCCGAGTTCCCGGCCGAAAGCAGCCAAAGCGGACCAGGGGCCTGGAAAGTAAGGTTTATTCAACCATAGTGAAGTTATCTCCCACATTATAATCAATATAAATACTGCAATAACATAATCCACAATAATTTTAATCTTACAGTCTTTCGCCAACTCACGCCCCCCTTTCGATCATTTCGCGGACCAGGGAGCAGCGCTGGTAAAACAAAGGCTTGTTCCTATAGCCGTGGTCGCCGACTTCATTGTTTTCAATTACATTCAGGATCATGCCCGGGCTTTTAGAGAAGATCAGTATTTTTTGGCCCAGAAAAACTGCCTCTTCAATGCTGTGGGTAACCAGTACGATAGCCGCCTGCCTTTTCTTCCAGAACTCCAGCAGGGTGTCCTGAAGCGCTTCTCGGGTCAGCGCATCAAGGGATGAAAACGGCTCGTCCATCAGGAAAAGGTTGGGCTTTAAGGTCAGAGCGCGGGCTATGGCAACCCGCTGGCGCTGCCCGCCGCTCAACTGGGCCGGATAATGATTCCTGAAATCCCAAATCCCCAGCTCAGTCATTGCCTCCTCGACGGAGCCGTGCTTTTCATCATGTGCGACACCCCTTATTTCCAATCCCAGTGAGGTGTTTTGGAACGCTGTCTTCCATGGCAAAAGGCCGTAATCCTGGAGGATTAAAGCTGTTTCCCGCCGGTTCGGGCGCACGGTCTCATTGTTGATTGAAACCGTCCCCCTGTTGTGTTTCAACAGGCCCGCCAGCACATAAAGAAGAGTGCTTTTACCGCATCCGGATGGTCCGATAATAGCACAGGATTTACCAATAGACAGGTCAAAGCTTACATCTTTAAGGGCGACAAAGGTGCTGTTTTTGTTTTTGTACGTTACTTCAAGGCCTTCAACTTTAATCATGCTGTCCGGCCGGAAGAAGATCCGTACGGGTCAGATCCTCGTAGGTAAAATGTGTTTTTATCAATCCTTTGGCCGCCATCCAGTTAACGACCCTGCCCACCTGTTCTCTTTCCGGCAGGCTGGGTGAAGGATAGTGGTCCATGGTAAAAATGTCGATTGCTTCTTTCGGAACCCGTGCTTTTTCTATCAGCAGATCTCTGTAATCCGCCGGGTTATCATTTATATCTTTTGCCGCCCTGGAGTATGCGTTGAGGAATTTTACCACAGACTTACTGTTCTTATCCAGATATTTGTCACTGAAATATATCACTGTCTGTGACAGGTTCGAAGATGTGTCGTCTATTACCAGCCTGGCACCTTTGCTTTCAGCCATGGCTGCCTGTGGATCGGGGAGGCAGGCGGCCGCAATTTTATTTTCCAAAAGCAGGTTGAAGCGAACCGGAATTTTGGGTATGGTTTCTTTTTTTATTTCATCAGGCCTTAAACCGGCTTCTGTCAGGAGGTTATCAGTCACATATTCAATAATTGAGTTAGTTGATATTGAAACCGGTACATTTTTAAGCTGCTCAGGGCTGGTGATTCCGGAACCGGGTGAAGACAAAATGGCGAACCTGCCTTCCCTGCCTGTCTCGCCAAGGGCCAGTGACACTATCTTGACAGGCGCGCCGCTGTTGTTTAAAGCTGCTGCCGCCAGAATATCCCCAAGGGCGCCGGCCACCTCGCCAGCCTGAACGGCGCTGTCTCTTTCCACGGCGCTTTCGAAAATTACCAGCTCGACAGCTATTCCCTCTTCGCAAAAATACCCCTTGTCCAGAGCCACATAGAAAGGCAGGGATTCAACAATCGGCAGCAGGCCTATTTTCATCACGGAATCTTCTCTTTTACCGCACCCGGAGGCAGCCAGCAGTATAAGCACAGCGAACAGACATATATATTTTTTTATGTGCACGTTCGTTATTACCTCCATTATTACGATAAACACTAATTCAACTTTATATCTCCCTCTTCCTGCTCTCACCTGCAAAAATAAAAATGGCCTTGAAGGCCAACTCGAGTTTCTATCTTTTGCATAGTATTAGAATATAAGGTACCCTGACAGAGAACGGGGACACACCTCTCTCATATGCATTTCTGTTAGCCTGAGGAATGTCCCCGGTTTACCAGTCAATAATCTATCTTATTGCGTCAATTATTTCTTCTTTTAGCCCTTTGTATTTATTCAGCCAGCAGAGCCTCTCGGTGCGGAGTTTTGAAACCCTGTTCTGATATTCTGATTTATCAAAATAATTTACCGGATTGTATCTGGCTATGTCGATCTCGGGCATTTCCACCGGCACCTGGTAGTGCCAGTCAGGATCAGTAGTCCATTTGATATCGCCAATAGCAATATGTTTCATCAAGGCAGTTGATATTTTTATTGAGATCTTTTCAAACGGTATTTTACCACCCTTGCCTACACTACCCGTGTTTAACAGGTAGCATTCAATGTCGGGGTTCTTTCTGAGGATACCCAGCAGCCTGTTTCCTTCCTCAGATTCCTTGCCAATCATGAAGGGATTTGTCCCCACCTCGCGCTTGGACTCTCCGGCACGTGTCGGGTCTCCTGCTGACGTTTCAATTGACTCGCCCAGCATGAAATACGCAGCGGCCTGTTCGGCGTTTAATTTTGCCACTGTTGGAATAATATCGTCTCTTCTGGTGATAAAAATGATCCGGTTGGCCTTATCAAGGTCAACCCGGTTATCAGTGTTGGCTACCTCACACCTTTTAATGACCGCCCTTCCGTTTGAAGTAAGCTCATTGTTAGTGAAGTCCACACTGCCGTCCTCACTGACTTTTATGTTCTCCAGAATCGCGTTGGGGGATGTGGCAGCATCGTACAGGACTTTCTGGGACGGCTCCAGTCCTTCGGTTTTAATGTAAAAACCGTTTTCAGTGCCGAAGCAGTATCCCCTTTCATCCATCATAACCATATCGTCCTGCCTGATAAAAACTGTCTCCTCACCCTTCAGCCCGTGGTCGTGGATGGTAAGAGTAGTCTTTCCCGTTCCGCTCAGGCCAAACAGAATGAAGCCGATATCCTCAAGGGCGCCTTTGGCGGTACGGACCCTCAAAACCTTGCTTCCAGCGTGAAAGCCTAATCCGCCACGCTTTTTCCACATATATAAAGCCATTCTTAGAAATGATTTTTTATCCTCGCCGAAATAGTCAGATCCAAGGATAAATGTTATTCCGGCATCCGGGTGCACAAAAATAACCCGCTCCGGCCACTCTGGAACATGGATGCTGATCAGATCAGGCTCAGGTTTAGTCAGGTCCGGATCGAAAAGCATGCTATGCCACATGAACGCCAGGCGGGCGTATTCCTTGGTTATGTATAACCTGCAGTTCAGGTCGAAATTAGGGTTGTTGCCGAGCTTGCGGGTCAGGCTGATTACCTCTTTTTTTCTCAGGTATTCATAAACCCTGGATGCTATTTCTTTCTCCTTGACAAGCGGTATCCCGTGTTGGTCCACACCCAGGTAGTCCCCGTCGAGTATGTAAGTGCTTTTGGCGCTCCGGCTCCTCACCTTTGATACAAAACTGGCGCTTCCATAACATGTTGTTTTCTCTTCAGTGCTTGCCATCTCCCTCAACTGTTTTAAGCTGGGATTGACAATCATTTGTGAGGCTTGAACCGGCTGAATAAAAGGATGCATTTTGAGTCTTCCCCCCCGATATTTAAATACAGCATTTTGAATTAAGCAT
Source organism: uncultured Eubacteriales bacterium (assembly GCA_964591005.1). Taxonomy (GTDB): domain Bacteria; phylum Bacillota; class Desulfotomaculia; order Desulfotomaculales; family Pelotomaculaceae; genus Syntrophopropionicum. The sequence continues at coordinate 482 of CAZPXL010000044.1, read as the reverse complement.
TATGAATTCAGTATACAGGATTTATTGTAAAATACAATGCTATTTAAAACTCATAATTACCCATTCAAGTGTCTTTTTTGACCATTCGGCCCAAATTGCGCCACAATAATATTGTTTTAATAAATCATATTTATTTTTTGTGTTTTAAAAGTGGATAAAATGGTATCATTTATTAAAAGTATTACAGGTAAATCTGGCCATAAATGTTTCCATATTATTTCAATAGTATATCTTTAAAACTGTGGGCAGTCTAAAATATTGAGGACAGGAGGTTGTTTGCTGATGACACTTAAGGTAGGAATTAACGGTTTTGGACGGATAGGAAGGGCTGTTTTCAGGGCGGCAATGAACTACGATGAAATAGAAATTGTGGCTGTTAACGACCTTACCAATGCCTGTACCCTCGCCCACCTGCTGCAGTATGATTCTGTGCATGGCACACTTGAGGCTGAAATCTACGCCAATGAAGAAAGAGAATTCAA
>CAZPXL010000043.1:0-11743 GCA_964591005.1 uncultured Eubacteriales bacterium | reverse complement strand
GATCGGGCTTACCGTGTAGACCATTGCAGCCTGGACGTGGGCGCCGGCTTTTTTCGCTGCGTATATGGCCGTCTCCAGGTTGCGTGTATCGTTCAGCGCGTCGTAAATCCTGATAATACTAATACCGTTCTCCACCGATTTCGAGATATAAGCTTCCACCACGTCATCGGGATACTGCTGGTAACCGACCAGCGACTGGCCCCTGATCATCATCTGCAGGGGTGTGTTGCGGATCAACTTCTTCAGTTTGCGAAGCCTTTCCCATGGATCCTCATTAAGGTATCTTAAACCCACATCGAAAGTATGTCCGCCCCATACCTCCAGGGAATGGTACCCTATGTTATCTAATTTTTCAGCTATTGGCAGCATATCTGCGGTGCGCATCCTGGTTGCCCAGAGGCTTTGGTGAGCGTCCCGCAATGTAGTGTCAGTAATTTTAACGCTGTTTTCCATGGTTATCCCTCCCCGTTGGTCAAAACATAAAAATCAGGTTGCTGTATAATTGAGACAACCTGATTCAACCATAGTGACCATGAAGATATTATATTTAATTAATCAACTTTTGAAAACCTCTTTGCCGCAAGTATACAATATATCATTACTTTAAACGTTCAGTTTATTAATATTTATATCTATAAAGTAAATTTTGTTTGCAACGGGACATATCCCGCCCGTTCTAATCGGGGACATACCTCGTCTTCGAAGGCGCGCCCAAAAAAGAGGTGTGTCCCCATTTCTTCTGTAATTGTAACTCACACAACCACAAGTATCGTCAGGACAGTCGTGCCATACAATCGGGGACATACCTCAACATGCAGAAATGCCTGAAACAGAGGTGTGTCCCCATTCCTCTGTCAGAGTCTCAACTTTAACCATCAGTCCCGCAGCATGTGTGTCCCGGTTTTTTATATCTTCGGTATAATCACTATGTTTTGGGCGTCGACGCCGGTGCGGCGGGAAACCAGGCTGTTTATCTCGGCAGACTCGCCGGGTGACAGTTTGTCGGACGTGACAATGACAGTCACGGCCCGCTCATCGGCTATAACCGCGGCGTCTTTAAACCCCTTTGCCCTGAGTAAATTTTCCAGCTCAAGTTCTTTCTCCATTTTGCTGCTGATGGCCAGCAGGTGCTCCTGGGCTTTTTGCCTGGTTTCAGAGGCTGAGTCGGCGTTATTGATGACTTCCCGCAGCCACTCTATCCTCTGCCCCCGGGTCCGGTCCCGCTCCAGCCGGTACTCCACAAAGAAATCGGAACTCTCATCGGGTTCGCCGGCGGCGGCTTCCTTGGCCTTATTTTCAAAAAAAGGCTGCGGAGTAGCGTCTTCAATACTGACATCGCCAACGGCGGGCTGGCTTACAGGTATACCCTGGTCCGGGCTCTTTTTTTCAAACAGCACGCCCCGCAGGCCCGCGAACAGCAGCAGCAGCCCGAGTAAGCCCATGAATACCAAGGTCAGGGTGCGTCTCTTGATAATAACAGAAAACATGGTTATCTCCTTTCCATCGGCAGGACAAGTATCTTCTGGGGCTCCACTCCGACGGCCACCCTTGTCGCCTCGTAAAGTTTCGCTTTTACCCTGGCGTCGCTTGCCCCGTCAGCCACCACCAGCACCCCGGCTATCTGTGGCGCTGTTTCCCTTTCCACCACCGGCTGTTCACCACCGCTGCCGCTGCGGTTCATAACCAGCACGCCGCTGCCTGTGTCCTCCGTCGTAGTACGTGTCCCACCTCCCTGGTCCTTTTCCTGGGTTGTCTTTTTGCCCGTGGTGTTGTTTACAGCATACTCCGACCTGGTGGTGCTGGACAGGCGCACTGAAACTTCGACCCTGCCCGCTCCCTCCACCTGCCTCAGCATTTCACAAAGCTTTTGGCCAAGCTGCTCTTCTTCGGCGGTCATTCCGCTCCCGGCCTGGTTTGGCTCTGCTGTAACGTTAGTATCCTGCTGAGGGCTCTGCCCGGTGGATTCACCTGTGTCCCGGACGCTGCCGGTGACTCCGGAAAAAATTAAAATTGTGACGCCCAGGACCGCCAGGACAACAAGCCATAAGCCGCGCCGGCCCTGGTCTTTGGGAGGAAACTTGCTTTCGTTCCCTCCGCCGAAGCCCAGGTATTCAAGTATTTTACTCAAATTATCACCTCCGTTTATCTGTATACGACCTTAACCTGCTCCTGCCCCAGGCTGTAAAAATTGGCTACCGTCCCGATCAGGGCGGCGACTGTCTCACGCGGCGGTCCCACCCCCGCTGCCGTATCCGGTTCGTCTTCATTTCCGCTGTCAACAGTTACGGTTACCGGCTCTACTTCTTCTATAACGATGCCGCTTTGCTCAGGCGGCTCACCGGCTGTCCGGGAGACATACAATATTATTTCCATGATCTGCCCGAAGTCAGGCCGGTCGCTGCCGGACTGGACAATCACGTTTACGTCCACCACCGGTGTGTCTTTATAGATGCCGGTGAGCGCTTTTACCTGCCTGGCGATGCCTGTCCTGTACTGCTCTAACGCTTTCTGCTGTTGATCGACGGAAATCTTTTTCCCTGCCTCTATAACGCCGGAGACTTTGGTTTTATCTTCTTCATTCAGTGCAGAAAGACCGCCGCTGTAGTCCCAGTTCACAATGGCGCCCACCGCTTGCACCACTGCTATGATAATGAGGAGGCCCATTACCATTTTTACATATTTTTTCAGTTCACCACCCGGCAAAAACATCTCCAGGAACACTGCCAGGATCACGATGACTATAATGTTTTGCACCAGGCTGCGGATTGCTTCCACTCCGCCCCCCCTTCCTCACCTTAACATTACCGTTATATTGCCTATGCCCACCACTATGGTGATGGTAAAAAAGAAAAGCAGTCCCACAGTGGCCACCGCGGCGAAAACGAGAAGAAGGCTGCCGCCAAGGCTGTTCAGGCAGTCTACCACCTGGCCGTCGGCAACCGGCTGAATTAAAGCGCCCGCCAGCTTATAGGTAAAAGCCAGGGTTACTATTTTTAGCAGCGGTACGATCATTATCGCCCCTATTACACCTATACCCGCGATTCCCAGCGCGTTTTTAATCAAGAGCGAAGAACTGATGACAGCGTCCAGGGCGTCCGACAGCATCCCCCCCACCATGGGGACAAAAGTCTTGACTGTGAACTTGGCTGTCCTGAACGTTACTGAATCGCCCACCGCGCCTGCCACTCCCTGTATCGCCAGAACCCCCATAAAAATGGTGGTAAAAAACCCCATCAGGCTCAAGCCCACGGTTTTTAAGAGGTCAGCCAGGTTTGTCACCTTGAACCGGTCGGTCAGGTTGCTGACTACCCCGAGGATGGCAACGAAAAAGAAAAGGGGCAGTATTATGTTCTTGATCATTGTGCCGAATATGCCCAGCGTGGTTAAGATGACCGGGCTGAAAATGGCCGCTGAAGCAACTCCCCCGACCGCTACCAGCAGGGTCAGCAGGACAGGCAGAAGCGCCTGCATGAACGTAACCATGGCGTCCACCACTTCCCTCCCCGCGTTGACCGCCAGGGTAAACGAACCTAAGGCAATTGTTATCAGCACCAGGTAGGTAACGGAATAAGCAAGCTGCCCGGTTGTCCCCTTTTCAAAAGAACAGACCAGGTTCTGCAGCACGGCGCAGATCACCGCCAGGATCACCAGTTGGCCCAGCAGGGCAAAATTAGCCACTACCTCTTTGAAAAGCTGCTTTAAAATACTGTTGAGGATATCAGCCGGCCTCCATTCAAGTTCACCTTTGACCAGCTTCATCACCATATCCTTAAAATCAAACTGGGGTACAGTGCTTTTGACCGCGCTGTCCAGCTGGTCTATATAGTTCTGCACCTCATTAAGGTCCAGGGGGGCGGCCAGGCTCTCACCGCCGGGTTCGCCGGCAGGCGCCGCGAAACAGCCGGCCGGCGAGAAAACCAACATAAACGCAAATATGAATATAAAAACCCTGGTCAATAAACCCCACCACCTAACTTCTTTTGGGACATACCTCAACCATTTAATCGGGGACATACCTCAACCCAAAAGGAATGCCTAGAATAGAGGTGTGTCCCCATTCCGCTGTCTGGTAACATTCAACGACAACAGTACCTCTAAGAATGACAGCCATTCCGATCGGGGACATACCTCGTCTGCGGAGGCAGACCCCAAACAGAGGTGTGACCCCATTCCGCTGTCTGGTATCATACAGCGACACAACGTTGCAGAAATAGAGGTTGACCCCATTCATCTTTGTCAAATGCGACAGTCGAGAACCGTCCCCTTGTCGCACTTACGGTACCAGTTTCAAAAGGGTCGTCAGTACCGCCACCACGATTGGCACAGCCAGCACCATGATCAAGACTTTAGCCGCGAACTCGATCTTGGCCGCCACCGCCCCTTCACCCGCGTCGCGGCAGATCTGCGCGCCGAATTCCGCGATATAGGCAATCCCGATAATCTTGAGAATAGTCCCCATATATACCATATTGATCCCCGCTTTGGTTGCCAGCTCCTTGATGATATCCATAATTGAACCGATTTGCCCCAGCACCAGCAGGAAAATAATTACCCCCGCGGCAACGCTCAGGAGGACCGCCAGTTCAGGTCTCTGGCTTTTGACCACAACTACCAGCACGGTGGCGATAAGCCCGATAGCAACTATCTGCAGCACTTCCATAAACAAACCCCTGCTTTTAATTTGTTGGGGACATTCCTCAGCCTGTGAGAAATGCCTGTGACAGAGGTGTGTCCCCATTCCGCTGTCTGGTATCATACAGCGACACAACGTTGCAGAAATAGAGGTTGACCCCATTCATCTTTGTCAAATGCGACAGTCGAGAACCGTCCCCCTGTCGCATTCAAAACAGCTTGAATACCGATTTGACCTGGTCAAACAGTACCGCCAGCAGCTGGATCACCCATATGAAAACGATGGCCAGGCCGGCCAGGGTAACTATATGCCCCTGTTCTTCTTTGCCGGCATGCTTTAAAATCGCATTAAGGACTGCCACCAGGATCCCCACCCCGGCTATTTTAAAAATTATGTCAATGCTGTTAACCATATCGCACCTCTTTCCCTTAATATAGGATCAAAACAACGAGCAGCCCGCCTAAAACCCCGAGATAATTCCACAGCTTGACATTGCGGGCGGCTTCCTCTTCCGCCCTGACGTTTTCTGATTTAATCTGTTCCATGGCCAGGTTCAAGTGTTTGATCTGGTCTTCGCGGTCTGATATTCCCAGGGAAGAACCCAGGCTGCGCAGTATGACCAGGTCCTGTGGATTTAAAGCACTGTCACGGTAATGAGCGCAAAGAGAACTCTCCCAGGCAGCGGCGGCGGTAATGCCGGAAGTTGAAGAAAGTTCCGCCGCCGCCCGGCTGAAAAGGGGCGCGGCCCCTTTATCGCAGCGGGCGGCCACCTGTTCCAGGGCTTCCTTCATGTGGTTAGCCCCGTAGGCAATCTCCGTTTCCAGCATTTGCAGCGCGGAGGCTATTGATTTCAGCTCTCTCGGCCTGCGGCTGTACCTGCCCGCGACAGCCATGCCGCCCAGGGCGCTGGATGCTACTACCATGGCGGCCCCGACCAGTTTAATCATTTTCTCACCCCCATGGACCGTAAAGTTTTACCATCAACTATATCTTCAACTGTTCCAACACCACGGGAGCGGCCTAAAATTATATACCGCTCGATCATCTTGGAACGGATTAACCTGCTCAACACGGGCCTTTCAGCCAGTTCCGCCAGCGATGAACCGTGGGCTGTAATAAGGACTTTGATCCCCGCGTTCAAGACTTCCTCCATGGCGTCCACATCCTCCCGGCGGCCGATTTCGTCAGCCGCGATCACCTGCGGTCCCATAGAACGCAAAAGCATCATCATGCCTTCCGCTTTGGGGCAGCCGTCCAAAACATCGGTCCTTATACCCACGTCACGCTGGGGCACTCCCCTGTAACAGCCCGCTATTTCAGAACGTTCATCCACCAGCCCGACAGTAAGCCCCGGGTAAACCAGGCCCTGGACGCCGCTGCTGATCTGCCTGATAATATCCCTCAGCATGGTAGTCTTGCCGCACCGGGGCGGGGACACCAGGATGGTGTGATAGATGCCGCCGTTTCTTTTATCAGCTATGTGCGGCAGGAGCCCGGAAGCCGCCCCCGGCACTTCGCGGGAGACACGCAGGTTGCAGCAGGACAAATTTTTTAATGTCCTGACTTTTCCCCCGTCCAGTACAGCCCTGCCCGCAATGCCCGCCCTGTGCCCTCCGGGCAGGGTTATAAACCCCGTCCGCAGCTCCTCCTCCAGGGCGTAGAGTGAAGAACCGCTGAGTAAATTAATTAAACACTCCATATCGGAAGCCGTAACACAATAAGCTTCATCAGCTTTCCGGGACGGTTTCCCTTCCGGGCTGATAAATATATCTCCCGCTGAAAGGCCGATTACCAGCGGCCTGCCCTGCCTTACCCTGATCTCTTCAACGCTGTCAAGGACCTGGCAGGGCAGGGAGGCCACCAGGCGCCTGATATTTAAAGGAAGAACCGGCATGATTTCATTACCCGCCCAGACGCTGCCGTGATACCTGCTGCTGCCGTTAAAATCTGCTCTATTCATGGACAGCCCTCCTGATAATAAATATTTACTTTAACGGTAACTTATACCATAAATAAATTCCTCGAAAAAAAGAAGCCGCGATGCGGCTGTTTTTTCTTGCAGTCACCAAAGCGGCCGGTCCGGTATATTGTGTAGGTAACAAGTGTTTTAAAAAAAACGGGATGTGATTATCCATGAGAAACAATTACGAGCCGGCCGCTTTCCTTTTCCCCCTGCCGCCGGAGCTCAGGGAACAATATTACAATTGGTCCAAAACACATCAGAAAGGCGCCGGGGCTGACGGCAACCAACCGCTCTTTATCCCGGTTTGCCCTGCTATTCCGGGGACGGCGCCCTGCCCTCCCAACCTGCAGCACGGAGGCGGATTTACCGGCATGCCGGGTGTAAACCCCTTCATTTTATTTCTCATACTTATTCTTCTTGTATTTGCCTTTAAAAAAGAGCAGATCGTGGAGGCCATCAAAAAGATGCTCAAATAATACGATATAGCCTTGTTCAGGCATAAAAAAAGAGCGGCCATGAAAGCACTGGGTTTCATACCGCTCGTTTTTCTTTGTTTAAATTTTTCAGATATCCTCGTCCGCGTCCCTGGCGTCCGCTGAAACTTTGCCCAGCAGCATTTCCGGCTCGTCAGCCGCCTGGTGGGTGTCGTCATTTATGAAGACAACCTCGTCACAATTGGGGCAGGTAACCTCCACAATGTCGTCGTCTTCAACAATGTCGGCTTCAAAACAAACCGTCTCGCCGCATCCCGGGCAGTCCACCTCGATATACTCCTCACCGCAGGCTTCAGCATTCTCATAAAATTCATCTTCCAGGACATACAGGTCTTCGTCAATGGTGTCCAGGTAGTCTTCCAGCTGTTCCTGCGCTTCCTCCAGGTCGCCGACCGAGTCGGCAAAATCGTCCAGGACTTCAATAATTCCCTTCAGCAGCTTGCCTTCCTTGCTTTCCGCGCTTAAATCAAGACCGGCTGACAAACCCTGCAGATAGGCCACTCTTGTCTTAAGATCGTTCATAAATGTGCAACCCCCCATTATAAATACCGTGGCTATTTTTAGCTTTCATAGTATGTCTCAAAAGGGAGGGTTTTAAACATTTACCGATCTTATGCTTCTGCTCAGGTTAAAAGTCTTTAAGCCCGCTTGATATAATTGCCGGTCCTGGTGTCAATCTGCAGCTTGTCCCCGATGTTGATGAAAAACGGCACCTGGACTACCGCCCCTGTTTCCAGGGTCGCGGGCTTGCCGCCGCCTGACGCCGTATCGCCCTTGATGCCGGGGCTGGTCTCAATGACTTCCAGTTCCACGAAGTTCGGCAGGTCTACACCAATAGATTTTTCCTGGAAGGTGAGCACCTGGATAACCATGTTTTCCTTTAAATATTTTACAGCGTCCCCTAATTGATCGGCAGTCATGGCTATTTGGTCATATGACTCCATGTCCATGAAATTATAGTCTTTGCCGTCGCTGTAAAGGTACTGCACCTCACGGCGCTCGATCCTGGCCTTGGGTATTTTTTCTCCGGCGTTAAAGGTCTTCTCAACCACCGCCCCGGTCCTGACGTTACGGAGCTTTGAACGCACAAAAGCGGCGCCTTTTCCCGGCTTCACATGCTGAAAATCGATTACCTGGAAAACATCCCCCTCCAGTTCAATGGTAAGTCCGGTTCTGAATTCGTTTGTTGAAATCAATGCCCCCACACCTCCTGATGAAAATTTTATTTGAGATTTGCATGAACTTTGTTATCACAGGCAAAGGATCAATATTTTTTCTTTGGGCGCCTTCGTTAAAACCCTGCAGCCGTTGTTTTCAACCACGACTGTATCCTCGATCCTGACCCCGCCCCAGTTTCGGATATAAATCCCGGGCTCTACAGTAACCACCATGCCGGTCTCGAGGATCTTGTCATCACTGGCGGATAAGCGCGGGTTTTCATGAATATTCAGGCCCAGGCCGTGCCCGGTGCTGTGGCCGAAGCACTCGCCGTAACCCTTGTTTTCGATGATGCTCCTGGCGGCATAATCAACATCAGAGGCGCGCACTCCGGCTTTAACAGCGGCTATGGCGTTCATCTGAGCTTCCAGGACAATCTTGTAAATCTCCTTCTGCCTCTGGTTTAAATTCTTAATTACTACGGTCCTGGTTATATCCGAGTGATAGCCGTGGTACACCGCGCCAAAATCCATGGTTACCAGGTCCCCCTCCTCGATCGTTTTTGAGGAGGCCACACCGTGGGGCAGGGCGGAACGGACACCGGAAGCGACGATAAATTTGAAGGCCGGCCCTTCGGCTCCCATCCGGCGCATCTCGTATTCCATCTGAAGGGCTATTTCGCTCTCGGTTATCCCCGGTTTAATAAGATGCAGAATTTTTTCAAACGCCTGGTCGGCAATAAATACCGCTTTTTCAATCAACCCTATTTCAGACTGATCTTTTAGGATCCTGAGCTGTTCAACCATGTCGCTCAGGGATTTTATTTCAACCCCTTCGCAGATATCTTTCAGGTTGAAATACTGGTTGCAGGTCTGGTGATCTCCTTCCAGGCCCAGCCTGAAAAGGCTGTTTTGCTTTAAAATCTTGAAAAGCGTCTCCGCGTATGGTCCTGAAACCTCGATAACCTGGTATGCCGGGCACTCCATGATAGCCTGCTCCGTATAGCGAAAATCAGTCAGCAGATAGGCATGGTCCCGGGTCAGCAGCAGAGCGCCGGTGGAACCTGAAAACCCGCTCAGGTAGTAACGGTTTTCCGGGCTTGTGACATAGAAGGCATCAATCCCGGCAGGTTCAAAAAGCCCGCGCAGCCTGCACATTCTGTCAGACAAAACAATGCCCCCTTATGATCCGGCAAGCGCAACCGCCGCCCGCAGTGCAAGGAGGTAGCCGGTTACGCCCAGTCCGGTGATTTGCCCTGAGGCAACCGGGGCAATTACCGACTTGCTCCGGAAATCTTCACGGGCGTATATATTTGAAAGGTGGACTTCAATGGCGGGTATGCCGATCGCGGCTATGGCGTCGCGCAGGGCAAAACTGGTGTGAGTGTACGCTCCCGGGTTAAAAACTACCGCGTCCATGTCCACAGCGCTCTGCAGCAGGTCAATAAGCTCGCCCTCGTGGTTGGACTGCCGGCAACTTACCTCAACGCCAAGCTCAGCGGCCAGCCCGGACAGCATCCCGTTGATTTCGTCCAGGGTTGTACTGCCGTAAACTGACGGCTCGCGCCCGCCAAGCAGGTTTAAATTCGGACCGTGCAGGACAAGAATTTTCAAAAAATCACCCCGAGTTCAAAGCGTATCACGTGACAGCCCGGGACCGCTCCCTTTAAATTGACTGCAGACATTTTACCATAATTTTCTCCGTTATGACAATGACTATGGTTTGGTAATTGCGTTACTGGCCGCTTATGGTCATCTCGGCGATCCTGATCGTCGGAGAGCCCTTGCTGCCGAAAAACTGCAGGTCATTTCCGACCATGTCGATACTGTTAAACAGCTCTATGATATTTCCTCCCATGGCCATACCGCGCACCGGCCCCGTTATTTCGCCGTTTTCAATCAACAGGCCCGAGACGCCGACAGAGAAATCACCGGAAATCGGGTTCGCGGTGTGCATCCCCATCACTTCGGTGACATACAACCCGCTTTTCACTCCCTTGATCAGGTCCTCAGCGGGTGTTTGGCCGGCCTCAATGAAAAAGTTGGTGACTCCCACTTCGGGAGTCCCCTTGAAAGAACTGCGGACCCCGTTGCCGGTTGAACCCACGCCGTCTTTGGCGGCGGTATATGTATTATAAAGGTACTGTACAAGGGTCCCTTTATCAATCAATACTGTCCGCGCGGTTGGGACCCCCTCGCCGTCAAAGGGAGCGGAACCTATACCGCCGGCCAGCGCCCCGTCATCTATGACCGTCACGTTATTGGAAGCCACCTTGGAACCGATTTTCCCGGCAAACAGTGACCGTCCCTTCTGGACAGCGTCCGCGGTCAGGGCGGAGCTGATTATGCCCAAAAACCCCGTGGCGACGTATGGTTCCAATACAACAGCGGCCTTACGTGTTGTAACAGGCAGGGCCCCCAGCATCCGCACGGCCCGCCGGGCCGCCTCCCGGCCAATATCCTCCGGCTTGAGGCTGTTATATTTCAGGCTGAAGTCCATGGCAAAACCGGTCTGGCTGTTTTCTCCCTCACCTGCCGCCAGGGCCAGGTAGATCCCGCAGTAGGATCCCTTGAGCACAGAGCTCAGGCCAAGGCTGTTAACGACCGTGACCAGCGACTCCCCGTCCTGGTAGGTGGAGCTCTCAATTATTTTCACCCTGGGGTCATAGGCACGGGCGGCTTCCTCCATAACCTTCGCCATTTCAATTTTATCTTCGACAGTCGCCTCCCGGATGTCCGGGTCGTAAATATCCAGGTCGGGATAAGCCCGGCCGGGGGAAGGCAGCGTATTATACGGGTCTTCCGCCGTTATTTCGCAGTTGGCCAGAGCCTGCTTGGAGACCTCTTCAATACCCTGCCGGCTCATGTCTGTGGTGAAGGAAAAACCTGTTCTCCCGTCACGGACCACACGCAGTCCCAGTCCGCGTTCCTCGGCCAGTTTCATTGTCTCCACCTGTGCTTCCCTGACGTCGATATTAAGCTCCTTGGTACTGCTTATATATGCCTCTGCTAACTGGGCGCCCATTTTCCTGGCTCTATCGACGGCGTTTTCAGCGACACCCAAAAATAATCCTTCTTTTTCCACCAAAACACTTCCTTTCGTATTCCAAGTAGTATAATTCAATGGCAGTCAAAATATTCCTTTAGCGCGGTATATAAAAAAACTGCCTCGCGGCAGTTCAGTGCACAAAAAGCGTTGTTGTCAGCGCAAAAAGGTGCCTCGCGGAAATAGGAGCCAGTTCCTGGACCGAGGCCTCCACAATCAGGCTCGGGTCAAGCAGCGCCATTATCGCCACCCTTTCTCCCGAAGCCTGGTTTGTATAAAAACCGATAATGCAAAACTGCATGTCCTCACCATATATTTTTCTGGTAACGATATCTCCAATCTTCATTTTTTTACCCCCCGTGAAGCGAAAAACAATTAATCGACGCCCTTCATCTCCTTTATAACATATGCCCCTGAAAAAAAGTTGTGTACAAAAAACACCGGTTTTAA
>CAZPXL010000042.1:0-11800 GCA_964591005.1 uncultured Eubacteriales bacterium | reverse complement strand
GACCCGTGGGACAGGTATCCCCCGGTTTCCATAACCAGGGCGCAGGCTCTTAAAAACAGCGGGGTCCAGCCCGGATCGGTGGACGGAGCCACCAGGACATCACCCGGCTGCAGCATGTTTCCTTCACCAGGGTGCCTGATCGGCCGGGCAGTACCGGAGGCCTTCCCCGCGGCAGCCGCCACTCCATGCAGGAAATCGCCGGAACCTGATAATGCAGGCTCCGAAAAGACGAGTTCTTCACCCATGATAACGTCCGGCGGGGCAAGCTTCTCTTTCTCTCGCCGGCTTTCTTTTCGATCCGCCACCAGGGCTTTCAGCCCGGCGCCGGTCCAATCCCCATCCAGGATGGAAATAAGGTCCGACCAGGTGCAGTAGAAGATATCCCCAGCCTCGCCGATTATGCCCCGCTCGGAAAAACGGCTGCCCAATTCCAGGGCCATTAAACGATAGGGCTCCAGTGCCAGGACTATAACCGACTTTGACATTTCGCGCACCGCGGCACCTTCCTGCGCATCCCTGATTCCTTTCCGGATCTCCGCCAGCCCGGCAGGCGGCACTTTTTCAGTTACTTCCCGCCAGGTCCGGTCAAATTTCTCCTTTTGCTGAGCTTTCCACTGGTCGGGAGCCGCGGTCGACATGCTGCTCTTGATGATATCCAACAAGTACGAGGGGTCTTCCTTCCAGCGCGGGTTTACGATATCGAGCTCGTAAACCGCGCGGTGCCCGAACTCCTTTATAAACTCCCGGAATTCCTTCTTAAAAGGGGAGCTTTCCGGCAGGCCCTCTTCCCAGGCACTGGCATCAAAATTGTTTCCGGCCAGATATTGAACGGCGTCTTTATCCTGACCTGCCAGAGACGCCAGCTCCATCAGACGGTAGCCTTGATCGGCGCTGGTTATGCCAGATCCCCCGCCCACCATTAAGTTGTTTATAACGGTCATTACAGCCGGCCCGAAATAACCGGCCAGTTTCTGCAGCAGCATCATCAGCGGCAGGGTGGCAACACCACCTAAAAAAGCGAATTTCTCGCAATAGGCCTTAATGATTTGGCCAAGCTGATCATATTTTTCAATAAAATCACGGTCTGGCAACTGATCAAACCCGGTTCCAATCAGGGACGCGACGGAAGCGGCCAATTCGGCAAAGGTGGCGGAGGCACCTGCGGCAGCTTCCATGATCAGGGCCCCGCCTGTCATCGCCCGGCGCTGTCTTTCCAGGCCGGCCTCACCGCTGTATGGGTCGGCGTCTCCCACATCAATATTGGGCTGGTGCCCGCCCCAGAACGGGTTGAATTGACTGGGCAACGCCCCCGTGGAATCATAATAAGCCCACAGCAGGGCGCCGATGTCGCAGTACAACCGGCCATTTACCAGGCGTGAGAACTGAAAACCCTCCGGTATAGGGTAGCCAGGTATCGAAAAGGAAGCGTACTGGATGGTATCGATAGTGTTTTTCATAACCCTCCGGTGCAGGGGGCTGATCACCATGGGTACGGCTTCCCGGTAATTGCCGTTGGACCAGATCTGTGTCTTGTTCTTTATAGCTTCAAAAGTATAAACTGGCAGGGCGGTCACCGGCCGCGCCTGGAGTAAAAAGAAATCCTGCCCGTCAAAGGCCCATTCCACGTCCTGGTGTTCTTCACATTCTCCCAGGGACTCGAAGACCCGTTCCAGCAGCAAACCCAGTTTTACAATCATTTCATCCGGCAGCGCCTGTGACCCGGCCATATCCCCGCCTGGCGCCAGATGAGTACCGCCGCCCTCGCGGGCAACGGTCACCCCCTGCTTGGAACCGAGTTTCTTTGATTTTATTTGGGGCATGGCGTTAAAAACCGACACATCAAGATAATAGGTATCTGGCTCTATCGATCCGTTTACCACCGACTCTCCCAGCCCATGGTTGGCGCTGACAACGAAAATATCCTGTCGGCCGGTCTGCGGGTCACAGGTAAATGCCACCCCGGCTGCCCTCGCCTTCACCATTTCCATAATCACCACGGCCTGGCTCATTTCTTCATCGCTTACGTTCATTTTCCGCCTGTAAGCCACGGCACGGGGCGTCCACAGGGAGGCGTAACACTCTTTGACTGCCGAAAAAATATTATCAATACCTATCACATTTAAAAAAGAATCGTGGATACCGGCAAAAGACGCTTTTCCGGAGTCCTCGGCGGAGGCGGAAGACCTGACTGCCACCGGTTTATCCAGAATGCTCGTGGTTTTGAGGCGGCTGACGAGTTCCTCTGTAATATTTAGAGGAATATGTCCGGCCATTATTTTTTCTCTGAGCAGGGCAAGGATTTCCTCAACCTTCTGCTCTCCGATGTTGCCGGCGGATACACCTTTAGTGATACTGCTTATTTCTTCAAACAGGCAGTTTTCTTCGATGAAACTCTGGTATGCCCCGGCGCCAAGGACACCTCCGGCAGGAACCTTGAAGCCGTAACGGTCGAGCCTGCCCAGGTTCCATCCTTTGCCCCCGGCAGCCCCAACCCCGGCTTGAAAAGCTTCGGGCCAGCTTAAGAACAGCCATCCGCCACTCTTTTTCATGCGCGCTCTCCCCTTTTATAAATCGTTATACACGCCCTGTTAAAAATTAGCCCCGGTTGTACGATGCAAATAGAACCAAATGGTTTATGCCTTGCTTCCGTCCCTTTCCATCGCCCCATTTATAAACAGGTCTACAATCTTGGCCATCTCTTTGCGCAGTTCGAACCTGGATTTGTCGCTCAGCCAGTCCATGACTACCGCACCGCGCAGGATATCCAGCTGCATTACCAGTATTCTTATTGATATATCCCTCCTGATCTCTCCTGTCTCCTTGCCCAGCCTGATAATCTCGGCCATAATGCTCTGGGTTCCAGTTGCGCCGTCACTATAGCCGGCCCCCCGGCAAATGTTTTTATGGCGGTAGCCCAGGCATATGCCCACGATCTCCGGATTGAGCTCCACCCACTCGTAGGCTTTATCGAGCGTTTCCAACAGACGTGTTTTGGTGTCAGGCAGTTTGTGCAGTTTTGCCAGGGTCTCCTGGGCCAGGCCTTTTGAAGCTCCCCTTACATATTCTTCAACTATAGCCTCTTTGACGGGAAAGTGATTATAGAGCGTTTTCCTGGCGATATCGGCCTCCCCGGCGATTTGCTCCATGGTCGTGCTGTCAAATCCCTGGCGCTGGATTAAGTCCATGGCCACTTTAACGATTTTTTGCCGGGTCTCCCTTTTCTTCCTCTCCATCCTGCCTTCGCCCTGTGTGTCGCCTGGTACCATTGTTACGCCTCCTGACCGAACCGTATTGCAATATGTAAATTAATATACATATTGTAAGCTTATACATTGTGTAGTTTGTTATATTTTCTCTCTATATTAATCGCGTGTCAATACCCGGTTATATTTTTAACCTAAAATTATGAAACAAAAAGAACGTCCCCTTGTCTCATTTTCCTCTTGTTTCCTTCGCTTATAAATCATTCCTGTTCTTAAACAAAGGAGGTATGTCGAACTACGTCGAATGTATACGCACAAATCCCCCGAATAAAATCGAAAGGGGCCTGGGGTACTGTTGTTTAATAAAAAGACTGCTCTTTGCTTAGCTGTACTGATAATTTTTATTGCCGGCTTATTAACCTGGCAGTCACTCGAGAATCCATCCCTGGTTATACCGTCAGCCGGCAGTCCCGGAGCCGGTGACACTGCACCGGAAGAAATCCGGCAGAATGCCAAAACAGTGGGAGCCAACGAACTCGGGCAGGTGCCGATTTTTACCTATCACCTGATCGATCAGGAAATGAGTTCGTTATCCCGCACTCCGGAAGACTTCAGAAGAGACTTGCTGGAATTGTATGACAGGGACTACGTTTTGATCAGCCTGAGCGACTATATTAACGGCAGCATTGATATCCCTGCCGGTAAGTCCCCGGCAGTTTTAACATTTGACGGCAGTACACCGGGACAATTCCGGCTGTTGGATAATCAGAGCGGCGAGCCTGTTCCGGATCCCGGCTGCGCAGTTGGCATACTCATGGACTTCAATCACAAACATCCCGGATTCGGGCACGCAGCCACGTTTTTTGTTAACGCCGAACCCTTCGGGCAGCCGGAGTACCGGCAGGAAAAACTTCAGATGCTAGACCTGTGGGGATTTGAAATAGAAAACCGGGACTTCGACCTTACGCGATTCAAGCGCATTCAGGTCTTTACGGACAACGGCAGAAGTTCCCTGGTCAACTGGCTGGACAGAATAAGCGGGTCCCGGTATGTAAGCGACGGCAGAAATGACACCATAGCAATACCCGAAGGCTGGGAGAAGTACGCCAAAGACGAACCCGGCAAGAGACTGGTCACCTATACCAGAGAGGAGCCTTACCGCACTCCCGCAATTGATCAATTGTCTTCCAATGCCAGGGGCGTGCACGTTTCTTTTGACTGGGCCGGGTCAACGGAAAGGTGGAATAAGGTGCTGGCCCTCGTTGAAAGCGCCAAATTAAACACCGTGCAGCTTGACGTAAAGGATGAGTCCGGGAGAATTGGATACGGCTCCCAGGTTAAAATGGCCATTGAAACAGGCTCCAGCGAGGGCGTATTGCCCATTAAAGATCGTCTTAAAGACCTTAAAGACCGGGGTATTTATTCAATCGCCCGCATCGTGGTTTTCCGAGATCCCTTTTTAGCGCAGGCAAGGCCGGATTTAATGGTAAGGGCCTCCGACGGCAGCCCCCTGGCCGGAGGAGTCTGGGTGGACCCGTACAGTAAAGAAGTCCAGAATTATAATTTAGACCTGGTGGTTGAAGCGTACCAAATGGGTTTTGACGAGGTCCAGCTGGACTATATCAGGTTTCCGGAAGGCCTGGCAGCTGAAACAGCTCTATACAACAGCAAGACGGGGAGCGATAACCGCAGCAGGGTTGATGTTATAGCCGACTACCTGGGCTACGCCAGGTCGGTGATAACCTGGAACAGACCCTTTTCCGCCACTGTATTCGGGTTTATGTCCATAGCCGTGGACGACCAGGGCATAGGCCAGCGGCCCGAACGCATGGCTCCTTTTGTTGATTACCTATCACCCATGTCTTACCCGTCCCACTACGGGCCGGGCAATTATGGCCTGGCCAACCCCAATGCCCACCCCTACGAAGTGATTGACGCCTCTCTGAAAGGCTTTCAGTCACTTGTCGAATCAACCGGATGCCGGCTGCGTCCCTGGCTGCAGGCGTTTTCCATGGGACAGCCCCCGTACGGCAGAGATGAAATCAGGGCGCAGATCAACGCCACCGAGGACAACAGCATCAATACCTGGCTGCTCTGGGACCCGAGCATTTCCTATGAGGTAGAGGAAATCGTTGAATAATTGTGTCAAGGGGACGGGGTTGTTGGTGTGTCAAGGGGACGGGGTTGTTGGCACATTCTTGGAAGACATTTCTTCCCCTGCTCAGGGGCTTTAGCATGGGTTTCATCGGCCCTAACGGAAGCCGGAAAGAGCACGGCGATAAAGCTGATCATGAACCTGGGAGAGGTAATCTGCTGTTTGTGCCCAAAAACTGATTTTATGTTACAAGAAAAAGCCTCCGGAAGTGAACTGAGCTTGATCCGGAGGCTTTATTATTGTTGAACAGATACAGTTATCTGGGATCCGTAACTGAGCCCATGAAGAGAACAGCCCCTGTCTCACTGTCATGGATGACATAGAAGAACGGCCGGTCCACTTTCATGTTGAAATCGTACAGCGGCATACTCGTGACGCGCATTTCCACGGAAGTAACTGCAGCAGCCTCGGTGCCTGATTCATCCACTTCAATGAATGTCTTGTGTTTAACATCATTGATATAGATGTCGTCGGTATTACCCGCCGGGACCATCCTGGAAAAGTCTGCGCTGCCAGGTTCAAAGGCAATTTTCATGCCGAGCTCTGAAAGCGCGTCTTTTAATGATTTCTCGTATTCCAGTGAAAAGCGGGGAAGCATGATAGTGCCCGACTTGGTCTCAAAACGGGAGAGCCAGTTTTCCCAGTTGGCATAGTTCAGCCCTTTATGGAAATCCGCCAGGCTTGAATTTTCATCCGGCAAAAAGACATACATCGCCATCCTTTTTTCCTTGCCGTAGGGAAGCCGTATGGCCTGGAAGTCCGGCGCCTCATAGTATTCATAAGTGCCCGATTGGTTCATCATGGGCACCTTTGCCTGGCTGCCGGAGGCTAAATAAAAAATGTCTTCGAAAGTGGCCTGCTCATCGAACTGATCCGTCCAGGTCCCCTGGAAGTAGACGGCGTTGATGAGGAACATGATGGTAAAGGGGTCGATGGGAGGGTCGATAATGTCTTTAATCAACCCTTTCGTGTTCTCTTCCACCCAGTTGTTGATGGTGTCTGCCGCACCAGTGTCACCAAAGTCCAGGTTGTACGCGCCCGCCGAGTAATAGTCTTTGTTGCGCTTGAGGAAGTCCTGGTCAAACGCCATGTCTTCCCGCAGCCAGATAGAATTGGCGATTTCCAGCTTGACCTTGGAGTCAGCGGCTTTCAGACGTTGTAAAAGGTCCTGGTTTTTTTGGTTTAAGGCGTCCAGGTCGATACCAATGACATGTAATGCTTTCGCCATGGCTTCCTTCGTCCCGGCGTCGGCGCCGTTGTAAGTCATATGCAGGGCCATAGCCACGCTGATTGGAGAGACCATAATGTTCTTGCTGCCGTTTCTCAGCTGGTTGTAAAGATTGAAACCAAACCGGTTGTTTGAGTCAGCAACAGACAGATCTGAGGCCTGCCGCGTGATCCGGACTATACTGGCGGAGCCGTCCCAGTCCACCCTCGCGCCCAGGGCCTCGCTGACAAACCTTAAGGGAACCAGGGTCCGGTCGTTGACGATCCTGCCGGGCACGTCCAACTCCACAGGCTGGTTGTTTACATAGGCAACTTTGCTGCCGATCTGCAGCTCGATCTTCAACTGCTCTTTTTGGGCTGTCACGGTCCTGGTATCACCGTCCCAGTCCACGTCCGCGCCGAGGGCTTCGAATACCGCCCTTAACGGTACCAGGGTCCTGCCGTCTTCAATTATTGGAGGTTGGTCGAATACCAGCATGTTGCCGTCCAGGTAAACCTTAACTTCCGCCGCCCTACTGCTGCCAGGCATGCCAAATATTGTAAAAACCAGTACAGCAGCCAGGCAAACCACAGCCATATACTTCGCGCACCTCATAGCTCTCACCCTCCATTTATCAGAATGTTTACATGTAAGACGACACCAGGCTTATATTTGGTTCAGGGGGACGGGGTTGTTGACACATTTTATGCTCTTAAAACAACACTTCTGTTAATACCTGTAAGCCTTTCAATTTGTCTTACAGATATACTATGTTCTTCTTTCAGCACTTTTAAATGAGTATTCCTCTTCAATCTATCTAATTTTTGCAAATCAGTAGGATTCTGCACTTTGCACACCCTATTAATTACATTTCTTGCTTCTTCATCTGTTATTCGTAATTTATCCTCAATATCTAAACAAACATCATCATTTACTATACTATTAAATTGTTGAAACTTATTATTATATTTCCTTTTTACGGCCTGACACGGTTTAAACGTTTTTGAACTCTTATGACTGAGTTCTTAACAACAGCCAGGTCAATGGCATTCTTAGTACTATACTACTTTGCAGTTATTTATCAAACACCGAAATTAGCCTGTTTTTCGCGCCATGATTTGATTATATACTACATGGATGATTTATCTTCAAATTTAGCTTTTTATCTTCGGTTATCTTTATTAAATAGCCGCAAAGGATAAAGACACACGATAATCGTTCCCGTGTCAGTGAAACAAAAAGAACGTCCCCTTGTTCCTTCCCTTGTTTCCCTATAACTCCAACAGTTTACAAAGCAGCTCTTCAGTTAAGTCTTCCTCTGAATATACCGGTACCCCGTTCTCGCTTAGTAATGCGGCTGTTACCCCCTTGCCCTTACGCACAACATGCCTGAAACTCCCGTCATATATCTCGTGCACCCCGCACGACGGGCTGCGTTCTTTCAGTATAGCCGCTTTTACATTAAAGATAGTAGTGAGATATAAACATTGTTCAGCTCCCTTTTTATATTGGCCTGTAACATCCCGCCCAATGCTGTTTATCACTGAACAACCGGTTATTTCCGCCGGTGGCCTTGGCGTGGGCAGCCCCCCCATTTGCTCAGGACATACCGGTAGATACTTCGCCAGGTGACTGTATTTCATCAGCAATTCATTTTTATTTGTCAGTGTGCCGTCATACTTGGCATGGATGCCCAGCAGGCAGGAGCTGACCATAATCATCTTGCTCTTCTCCTTGTTGTGTCAGGGGGACGGGGTTGTTGACACACCCCATCCTGATAATGGGGTGTGTCAACAACCCCGTCCCCCTGACACACTTAAGCTACTTTCTGAGGGGAGGTACCGGTGAAAAAATCTGGATTTTTTCCACATCCACGCCGTCCATTTGAAACCAGGGATCCCTCTTTTCAGGATCAATAACTTCAGGTTCCTCGGTGGAGCGCCATACAAAATTACACCTGTTGCAGACATAAACCTCCCATGCCTTGCTGCCGTCGGGCGCTTCCGCCACCCTGGCGGCGTTATCTGTTAAACAGCGAACACATTTCATTGTGGTAATCTCCTTTCGCGCTTTACCTGACAGCCTTCTGCAGGTCCAACAGGATCTTTTGATAAGGGTCAGCCTCGGGCATCCGGTCCACCATCCGCACATCCCTGGCGGTTTCCGGGGCGGCCGGAGTGGTCGCGTCAATGATCAGCTTGCCGCCCATTCCGGGAGGTTCAGAGCAGGGATCCAGGGGCATCCCCGGAGTATTTGGAATTACAATTACATCTTTTTGCGGCCGGACCCGGGTAGATAGCGCCCACATCACCTGCACCAGGTTAAAGGGGTCCACATCCCCGTCCACCAGGATGATATTCTTGGCGTAGTTTATACCATGAGGGGTCGAAGCCAGCCTCATGGCCACCGACTTGGCATAGCCGCCAAAACGGTTTTCTGTGGCCACGATAACCGTAAGGCCGTGCTGATAAATCGCATTTACCGCTTTTACCTCCGGCATGGTTTCCCTTAATTGAAAGTAGAGGGTCGTGCTCGTGTTAAGCCCGAGCAGGGTATCATTCTCCGTCCACGGACGGCCAATATATAAATTTTCAAAGATTGGATTCTTGCAAGTGGTAACCGCATTCAACTTGATCCGGAACTGGCGCTGGGAGCCTGAATAACTCCCCGGAAATTCGCCGAAGGGGCCTTCAACGAAGCGCTGCCTGGGGACAAATTCACCCTCGAGCACGATTTCCGTATAGGCCGGGATATCTATATTTGAGGTAAGGGCTTTGGTCAAAACCAGGGGCGCCCCCATGAAGGATGCCGCGTATTTGTACTCGGACTCGTCGTACTGCAGGGGCGCGCTTGCCATAAGGCTGACCACGGGGTGCACTCCCAGGCATATCGCGACAGGAAGCGCTTTGCCCATTTCTTCTGCCTTGCGCAGGTGGATTCCGCCGTCATGGAACGATAGCACCTGGATTCCCAGAGTGTCGGGACCCTGGACCTGTACACGGTATATTCCCACGTTCTGCTTGTCCACACTGTCGGGATCCTCCGGATCTTTGGTGACAACTGAAGCTTTGGAAAGGTAAAACCCACCGTCATATTTATTAATGCGATATAAAGGCAGGATTTCGTAGAGATTAATATCTTTGGTAATTTTTACTTCCTGGCAGGGAGCGTCCTTAATCCACTTAAGCTCACCGTCGCTGCCACCATCCCAGCGTTTTACGAATTCAAAGAATTGATCTTTGAGCGGGGCGTCCTTATCCATCCCCAGCATGACGGCATTGTTTGCCCATGTGCCAAGGACATTTACTACAAGCTGCTTGCCCTTGTAGCCCCTGATGTTGTCCAGCAGCACAGCCGGGCCCGTGTTTCCCGCCGCTATATCCAAAGCTGCCCGGCAAATACGCCGTATATCCGGCTCCGGCATAACTTCATCAGTATAACGTACCAGCTGCCCCGCTTGCTCCAGCTTGTCCAAAAATCCCCGCAGGCTGTTTTCTTCCATATGATGCCACTCCTTTTTGCATACTTCCCTTACATTTGAATACTCCTGCCGGCGCCGTGCCGGCGGCATGGCTCCCCAAGGCTCGCATACGTTTATTTTACCAGTCAAATGGTGTTTTTTCTATTGTGTCAGCGAAAGAACTAAATATTTAAAGGTTTTAAAATGAGCTCCTGGCCATGATACGCACCAGGAGCTCTTAGAGTGTCGACAAATTCATCCTGCAAAGTCCATGGTGTTGAAACCATTGCTCCCTTGCGGCAACTTCGTCAGTAAACTGTGCGAAGCTGCGGATGCAAAATTATGGGCAGGTCAGCGGTCAGGGCAACACACCTCTGTTCAAGCGGAAAGTTTACTCGACGCAAAGCACAGGCTGGCAATACCATGGAGACAGCCACATCAAGTTAATTGCGTCTTGATTCTTTGTTAATTTCATTTGTTTGTCCCTCTTTGTACAACAAATTGGGGGGAAGGTGTTTGGCCAATACCAAACTCCTGCTGAAAAGCCTGCGCGGGTGGCTTTTAAAAATGGTATAAATCATCAGATAGAAACCTGTCAGCAGCAGTCCCACATAAAGGCCCGAGGCCTGGCCCGGGATTAAAGGCATGGTAGCGATGACCGCAACCAGGCCGGCGGTGGCGATCCAGGAAGTGTAGGGATAGCCGGCAAGCTGGCAGCGGCCTCTGGGAGGACATCCATATATCCTTCTATGTTTGTTATGGGTGATTAGGATGACGGCGTAAACAAGAAGCAGGGAAAAGCCACCGGAACTTACCAGGAACAAGTATATCTGCCTTGGCAGCAGGTATCCCAGACTAACCGCAGCCAGCATGGCGACCCCCGAGAAAAGGATGCCGCGCAGGGGCACTTCCCCTTTGTCAATTAAAACAGAAGGGGCATGCCCGGCGTCCGCCAGGGAACGGACCATCCGGCCCAGGCCGAAGGTGGCCGCCAGCATAGTAGAAATGATCGCCGTGATCATAATAACATTGATGGAGCCGGCCGCGCGGCTCAGCCCGCCGCTGCTCAAGGCCGCCACCAGCGGGCTGACATCCTGGGACAGGCCGGCTGTCGGGACAAGCGGCAGCAGGACCGCGATCACGAAACAGTAAAGCACAACCAGTACTATTACCGTGTAAATAATTGCTCTCGGGATAGTTTTATGGGGGTCCCGCGCTTCAGAAGAGGCCAGGCCGATTATTTCAAAACCAGCGTAACTGAACAGCACGATCAGCATGCTCCCGGCGACACCCCCGAGCCCACCGGGAAAAAACGGTTCCGAGGCGAGCACTCCCAGCCCCACCGGCGCTTTGCCCGGAAAGATCCCTACGATCAGCGCCAGGGCCAGCCCGGCAAAGCCTGCCAAGGCTAACAGCTTTATTGCGGCCAAGCTACTTTCCAAATGGCATAAAGTCCTGGCCCCGAGCAGGTTGAGCAGGGTAACCCCGACCACGATGATCGTGGCCAGCGCCGGAAGCGACATGCCCGGTACCCAGGCCTGTATAAATACTGAAGCCGCCGTTGCCTCGCTGGACATGGCCAGCACAAGCCCCGTCCAGTAGACCCAGCCGACCACAAACCCCAGCCACGGGCCAAAGGCCTCCTGGGCGTATGCCTGAAAAGAGCCGGGGCGCGGGTTCGCCACCGCCATCTCAGAAAGGGCGGACAGAATAAAATAGACCAGCACGCCTCCTAAAATAAACGCCAGAAATATCGCCGGCCCGGCCGCCCTGAT
>CAZPXL010000041.1:0-11813 GCA_964591005.1 uncultured Eubacteriales bacterium | reverse complement strand
TCCAGGACCTGCCTTACAATAACCACCACCAGGTAGAGAACAGCCAGCTTCACCCCGAACACCGGGGCGCCGGTGGCAAAAGACCATATAACCCACGGCAGGTAGATCGTGGCCGGTCCCAAAACCGGTATCAAGTCAAAAACACCTATCAATAGGCCCATCAGCAGCGCGTAGTCTGCGCCTATCAAATAAAGGCCCGCGACACTCAGGCAGGTTGAGATCAGGATTAAAATAGCCTGCGCCTTCACATAAGAGATAAAGGCGGCCGCGACTTCCCTCGCCGCGGTAATAATTTTTTCACCCCAGGGATCGGGAATCAACCGTCTTATAAAATTAATTATAATCTGCTTGTCACGGGCTATAAAATATGATGAAAGCAGTATTACCACCATTATGGTGAGGGTGCCCGGGACAATTGAAATAAATGACAGGAGGGAGTTGGCAATTCCGGTGGCTACTCCCTGCAGGCTTGAAGCAAGGCTGTTCAAACCTTGCTCAATTGATGAAGTGATGCCGGGAGGCAGTGTTACATAAAATGCTGTCGTTTTATCAACAAGAACCTGGACATAATTTTTAATTTCCACTGTCAATCCCGGCAGCGAGGCAGACAGATGGATCAATTCAGATATAAGGCGCATTATGACCAGGGAAATTACAACTCCGATGCCGCCGAAAACCAGCACCATGGTGGTTAAGGTCGCCAGCCCCCTAGGCATTTTCACTCTTTGCTGCAGTATTTTAATCACCGGTTCCATAAACAGCCCGATAATTACAGCAATAATGAAAGGCACAAGGATCGGCAGTACATATTTTAAAAACGCCATACCCGCAAGTATCGCGACAGCGGCATAGATTATCAGCAATAAAGGCCGCGGCATTTAAGCCTCACCTCAACTTTTTATAAACAGGAGTACGAAGTAATAAACCAGGGGGGCGGTAAAAAGCGTGCTGTCAATACGGTCCAGGATACCCCCGTGCCCCGGTATCAGGTCGCTGGAGTCCTTAACTCCGGCCTGCCTCTTAAAAGCAGATTCCAGCAGGTCTCCCACCTGGGCGGCGGCTCCCAGCGTCAAACCCAGCAGCAGCACTTTTGACAGGGGAAGAAAACTGTAGATAAAAGAAAACGCGGCAGCTACCAAAATGCTCCCGGCAAAACCGCCGACAGCCCCCTCCAGTGTTTTTTTAGGACTCAGAGCCGGTGCTATCCTTCTCCTGCCAAAAGCCATCCCAATAAAATACGCCATCGTGTCAGTGGCCCAGGTAGCGGTTAGCGTAAAGATCAGCCAGATCCAACCGTCGGGCAGCATTCTCAAAAGGTAGAAATAATTCAGCAGCCCCACGTACATTGTTCCCATCATGGTGCCGGCGCTATCAAGCAGTGAGTAACGCGGGTATAACGCCACTGTGGCGAGGAGGTGCATAAACAGGATAATTGTGATAGTCGGACCGGGATAGCCCTCTTTATATAGAAATGAACCGGCGGTCATGATTAACCCGCCTGCCACAGCCAGCCACAGCGAGGGTTTTAACCCCAGCTTCGCCAGCATTTCCGTCATTTCCCTTAAGCCCAGGACAATAATAAGCCCGGTCAGCAGTATTAAAGGAATACCCCCAAACCATACAGCTATAACAACCAGGGGAATACCTACAAGGGCGCTTATGATCCTTTGCGTCAGCAAAAATATTCACCAACCCGTCAGGTTGTTCTGTTGTTGTTGTTTTTTAAGCCGCCAAACCGCCTTTCACGGCTCTGGAATGCGACTATAGCGCTGATTAAGTGCTCCCGGCGAAAGTCGGGCCAAAGCACGGGAGTATGCCAGAACTCGGTATACGCCAGCTGCCATAGCAAAAAATTGCTAATTCTGAAATCGCCCGAGGGCCTGACCAGCAGGTCCGGGTCCGGTTGACCTGATGTATAAAGATATCCTGAAATAGTATTGCTGTCGATCTGGTCAGGACATAAGCTGCCGTTTTTAACATTTGACGCTATGTTTCGGACAGCTTCAACAATTTCAGTGCGGCCGCCGTAATTTAAAGCCAGGTTCAGGATAAGACCTTTATTCGCCCTGCTGCGATCTACGGCCATGCGCAGCGCTTGAATGACGCCGGCCGGCAGTTCTTCCAATTTTCCGATCGGATTAATCTTAACGCCTTCCCGGCACAATTCGTCTATTTCTTTGCTAAGGTACTCAACCAGCAGGTCCATTAAGACATTGATTTCCTCCTGAGGGCGCTTCCAATTCTCAGTCGAAAATGCGTAAACGGTTAAAACCTGAATATTAAACTCGGAACAAGCCCTGACAATATCTCTTAAAGACTCCACGCCGGCTTTATGTCCAAAAAACCTGGGCAGGCCGCGGCTGTTTGCCCACCGCCCGTTGCCGTCCATGATAATGGCAATATGCCTGGGCATCCTGTTCCGGTCCATTTTCGCCAATAATTTTTCCAAATCTGCCCGGTCTTGTTCTTTCGATTCTTTCTGACGCCACAGGCGTGCTATTTTGTTGTACATTATATTATACCACTCCAGGCTCTTCAAAAAGTAACGAATGATGGCAGATAAGTATATGCCTGAATATTACGTCAGCAACAGGTTATATAAACAACCCCCTCATGCGAGGGGGTTAAGTAATTACTCTTCAATAATAGCTCCTGTGGGACAAGCATCAACACAGGCTCCGCACTCCAAACATTTATCCTGATCGATTACATAGATGTCACCTTCTGAGATTGCTTCGTTAGGGCACGCATCCAGGCATGTGCCGCATGCCACGCATTCATCCGTAATTCTGTATGCCAAATTATCCACCTCCTCTCCCTATATCTTCAAAAACCACAGTTACCACCCCTCTATTTTTCGAGACCTTATTAAAACGAACAACCCGGGGCTTATCTTCCGGTATTGCTTTAACAGGCCGGGTGACCACTATTTCTACTTCGTACCCTGCAGATTCGCATACAACCAGGGCTTTGTCTAATGGATATCCTGTAATGTCCGGTATTTGATCCATTGCTAAACCTGCATTATTTCCTGTTCTTTGGTGGATAAAATGTTATCAATCTCTTTAATCATCCTGTCTGTTAACTTCTGCACTTCATCCTGGTTCCGCTTCAGGTCGTCTTCAGATATTTTCCCGTCTTTTTGAGCCGCTTTCAAGTGGTCGTTGGTATCGCGGCGGACGTTTCGAACCGCCACCCTGCCCTCCTCGGCTTTTTTCTTGATCACCTTCATCAAATCAGTCCGTCTTTCCTGGGTGAGCTGAGGGACAGCAAGCCTGATCACCGTTCCGTCACTGGCTGGCGTAATACCCAGATCCGACTTCAATATAGCGCGCTCGATTTCGGGCATTGAACTCTTGTCCCAGGGCTGGATGACAAGAAGCCTGGCCTCCGGCACCGTAATATTGGCAAGTTGGTTAACAGGTGTCGGAGTTCCGTAGTAATTCACCATAATTTTATCAAGCAGTGCCGGCGTGGCCCTCCCGGCACGCATTGAGGCAAATTCTTTTTTGACCACTTCAATGGTTTTTTTCATATTGTTTTCTGCTTCACTAATTATCTCTTTGACCAAAAGACTCGCCTCCAATGTATGTACCTATTTTTTCACCGAAAACCGCCCGCTTGATATTGCCGTCAACATTTAAATCAAATACGATCAGCGGTATTTTATTATCCATACACAACGAGGCCGCGGTGGAATCCATGATGCCCAGCCCGCGGTTAAGCATCTCAATATAAGTAAGTTCGTCAAACTTTTTCGCGTCGGAATTAATCAAGGGATCGGAGTCGTAGACACCGTCCACCCTTTTGGCCATCAGGATCACCTGGGCCTCAATTTCAGCCGCCCGCAGGGCCGCGGTGGTGTCAGTCGAAAAGTAGGGATTTCCTGTTCCTCCGGCAAAAATGACCACCCTGCCTTTTTCCATGTGCCTGATAGCACGCCGCCGGATATAAGGCTCCGCGACTTCTTTCATTTCTATAGCCGTCTGTGTCCGGGTGCTCACCCCGTGCTTCTGAAGAGCGTCATGCAGGGCCAGGGAGTTCATAATCGTGGCGAGCATTCCCATGTAGTCCGCCGTGGCTCTATCCATCCCCTTGGCGCTTCCGGCAACCCCCCGCCAGATATTGCCCCCGCCGACCACTATGGCCATCTCAACCCCGTGGGCCACCACGTCCTTGATCTGCCTGGCGATAGCGTTTACGACATCAGGGTCGATTCCAAACCCAAGGGATCCGGCCAGGGCCTCACCGCTCAGCTTCAAAACGATGCGGCTGTATTTCGGAGCAACCATAACAGGCAATAACCTCCAGTCTCTCCAAAATAAATTCTACAACCTTCCAAGAATTCCTTTTGGAAAATTTTTATTTGCATACATTTCGGGTCATTGCCTCAACCTCGGCAGCCAGGTCCGCTTGTTTCTTTTCAATTCCCTCACCCAATTCGTACCTGGTAAAACGCCTGATGCTGATGTTTTCTCCGATCTTTGCTATTTTTTCTGTCAGCAGCTGCTGTACAGTCATATTTGTGTCTTTAATAAATGGCTGTTCCAACAAACACACATCTTTATAATATTTCTCGATGCGGCCGGCAACCATTTTATCCACTATCTTCTCAGGTTTGCCCTCGTTGAGGGCCTGGGCGCGCAGTATTTCTCTTTCTTTATCCAGCATTTCCGCGGGCACTTCTTCCCTGCTTACAAACTCCGGTTTGGCTGCCGCAATCTGCATGGCTACATCTCTGGCCAGGCTCTTAAACTCATCAGTTTTAGCTACAAAGTCGGTTTCACAGTTGACTTCGACCAGAACACCTATTTTCCCCACACCGTGTATGTAAGATTCAATCAGTCCCTCAGCGGCTATCCTGCCTGCTTTTTTCGCCGCGGCGGCCAGGCCTTTCTCCCTGAGCCAGGTAGACGCCTTTTCAAGATCCCCGCCTGTTTCGGCAAGTGCTTTCTTACAGTCCATCATACCGGCCCCGGTACGTTCCCGGAGCTCTTTTACCAGGCTTGCGGATATAGACATATATCATTTTCCTCCTTAAGACAAATTAAACCTGCATATGATATTATAACCATATTTATTCAAGAGATGTCCATAAAACTTTGCTAAATAAAACTTTTATTATAAAAAACGGTTAATACTCGCAAATAATTAACAAACAGGCAGAAAAAAGGCAGGGGTTGCTTGTTTTGTATATCCCCCGCCGTTTTTTGCAATTATTCAACAGTCTGTTCTCCCTGTTTCCCTTCAAGAACAGCTTCAGCCATCTTGCTGGTCAGCAGGCGAACAGCTCTTATAGCATCGTCGTTTCCTGGTATAACGTAGTCTATTTCGTCGGGGTCGCAATTTGTATCAACTATAGCCACAATGGGAATGCCGAGTTTTCTTGCTTCTGCGACAGCGATACGCTCTTTCCGAGGGTCTATCACAAATAACGCTCCGGGCAGGCGCCTCATTTCCTTAATGCCGCCCAGAAACTTCTGCAGCTTTTCTTTTTCATGCAATAGTTCAGCTACTTCTTTTTTGGGCAGGACCTCCATTGTACCGTTCGTTTCCATCTTTTCTAATTCCTGAAGGCGGTCAATCCTGCGCCTTATGGTCTGGAAATTGGTAAGCATACCGCCCAGCCAGCGCTGGTTGACAAAAAACATGCTGCAGCGCTCGGCCTCTTCTCTGACCGCTTCCTGGGCCTGTTTTTTGGTGCCGACAAAAAGAATGGTTTCCCCTTCAAGAGAAAGCTGCTTTACAAAATTATAAGCTTCCTCTACCTTTTTTACTGTCTTCTGCAAGTCGATAATATAAATGCCATTGCGATCTGTAAAAATGTAGGGGGCCATTTTGGGGTTCCAGCGGCGGGTTTGGTGTCCAAAATGAACTCCTGCTTCCAGGAGCTGCTTCATAGAAATTACAGCCACTTTTACTACACCTCCTTCCCCCTGTGGTTTTGGTCCTCCGTTCCCTTCATCTCCTGCAAGACCCCGGCGGGGCACCCTTGCACAAATCCAGCAACGTGTGTATTTCACACCAATTGGTATTTTACCACATAGAAAATCCCGGTGCAAGCCGGGTTCTTAAAATTCGCAAATTAAGTCAAAATGAAATTAACCCATAGTGTTTTACAAATAAGGGACTACTCTTCGTTGAAACTATAAAGGGGACATCCCTTCAGGCATGTCCCCATCACGTCGTGCTAGTGCTGTTTAAGCCTTCCCAATTCTTCTATCAAGCGGTCATTAAGCACTCGTATATAAGTGCCCTTCATGCCCAGCGACTTGGACTCGATTACACCGGCGCTTTCAAATTTGCGCAGGGCATTTACAATAACAGAGCGGGTGATACCAACGCGATCCGCAATTTTACTGGCCACCAAAAGCCCTTCTTCGCCTTCCAGCTGCTCAAAGATATGCTGCACGGCATCCAGCTCTGAATATGAAAGAGTGCCCAGAGCTACCTGTACAGCCGCCAGTTTTCGCGCATCTTCCTCCATCTTCCCGGCCCTGGCCCTGAGAATTTCCATCCCTACTACGGCAGCGCCGTATTCCGCAAGGATGAGGTCCTCATCAGTGAAATGATTTTCAAACCTTCCCAAAATTAAAGTCCCCAGTCTCGAGCCGGCGCCTACGATTGGAATAATGGTGGTTACTTTATTATTATAGCGGCAACGTTCATCCACAAAAAGACAGGCATTTTTTGTCTGGCAGAAATTTGCGTGAGTTTGGATTATTCTCATTAAGTTTTCGTTATAGTCCTCAGGAAAACCGCCCCGGCCCTCGACAATATCCTTCATTATGTCGCAGGTCCAACCTTTAAGATATGAATAACCCAAAACTTTTCCATTCCGGTCCAGGATATAAATACTGGCTCCAATATTCTCACTTAAAACACTAGCTACCTCATTAAAGTCAACTGTGGTGTTTCCAGCGGATTCCTGGAGTATCTTATTGATATCCCGGGTTTTTTCCAGTAGTACTCTCATCCTGCCCCTTCTTCCCCTACAAAATATATCGGCTTAAATCTTCATTTTTCACCAATTCACCCAATTTTTCGACAACATAATTTTTATCTATATCTATATTTTTTTCTACCAGCTCCGGTGCTTCAAAAGATATGTCTTCCAATAATTTTTCAAGTATAGTGTGCAGTCTACGGGCACCTATGTTCTCTGTTTGCTCATTAACAGTATAAGCGATTTCGGCAATTTCTACAAGAGAATTTTGCGAAAATTTAACCTGCACACCTTCTGCGGCAAGCAATTCAGTGTATTGCTTCACTATTGCGTTTCTCGGCTCAGTCAAAATTTGTTGAAAATTCTCGCGGGTTAGGCTCTCAAGCTCGACTCTTATCGGAAATCGCCCCTGAAGTTCCGGAATAAGGTCTGATGGTTTTGTGGTATGGAAAGCTCCTGCGGCGATAAACAGCACGTGGTCTGTTTTGACCGGACCGTACTTGGTCATAACAGTTGAGCCCTCCACTATGGGAAGAATATCGCGCTGCACGCCGCCCCTGGACACATCCGGCCCGTAACCTTCCCGCCCGGCAATCTTATCTATCTCGTCAAGAAATATGATACCGTCTTCTTCTGCCCGTTTAACCGCCGCGGAGGTCACCTCGTCCATATCAATCAGCTTTTGAGCTTCCTGCTGGATCAGTATCTTGCGTCCTTCCGTTACGGAAACCTTGCGCCTGCGTTTTTTCTTGGGCAGAAATCCGCCCAGCATATCCTGGATGTTGACGCCCATTTCCTCCATGCCGGAACCGGTAAACACCTCCAGCATGGGCGGCTTGTTGTCCTCGACTTCGATTTCTATGAATTCGTTCTCCAGCTCGCCCCTGGCTAATTTTTCAGTCAGTATGTCACGTTCAAACTGGATCCTTTTTAGCCTCTGCTCCTGGCTTTTGTCAACCTGCTCCACCGGCTTATTGTTGCCAAAAAGAAATTCCAGCGGGTTGCGGGCGGGTGTTTCCTGTACCGGGTAAGGCGCGAGAAGCTCTACGATTTTTTCATTGGCCAGCCTCTCGGCTCTGTCCTGGACCTTGTCCAGTTTCTCCTGCTTGACCATCCGTATCGCCGTTTCAACCAGGTCCCTGACCATGCTTTCCACGTCCCTGCCGACGTAACCGACTTCAGTAAACTTTGTGGCTTCAACTTTAATAAAGGGCGCTTTGACCAACCTGGCCAGGCGGCGCGCTATCTCCGTTTTGCCCACCCCGGTGGGGCCGATCATGAGGATGTTTTTAGGGATTACCTCGTCCTTGAAGTCCTCCGGCAGCAGCTTGCGCCGGTAGCGGTTGCGCAGGGCTACCGCCACCGCCTTTTTCGCCTGGCGCTGGCCGACGATATATTTATCAAGTTCTTCAACTATCCGGCGTGGTGTTAATTCCTTCACTTGCTTATCCTCCATATTATATTTCTTCCACTATTATATTCTCATTGGTGAAAATGCATATATCAGCTGCAATTGAAAGGGCCTCGTGCGCAATTTCACCCGCTGTCATAGGAGTATGCTTCACCAGCGCCCGGGCGGCAGCCAGGGCGTAAGAGCCCCCGGAACCGATGGCGGCCAGCCCGTCGTCAGGCTCTATCACCTCGCCGCCGCCGGATATGATCAGGAGATCGTCCTGATTAGCAACTATTAACAGCGCTTCCAGTCTCCTCAACACCCTGTCGGTCCGCCAGTCTTTGGCCAGCTCAACAGCCGCCCGCTGCAGGTTGCCGTGGAATTCCTCCAGCTTGCCCTCGAACTTTTCAAAAAGAGTAAAGGCGTCGGCCACTGAGCCGGCAAAACCGGCGATTACTTTATCTTTATATAGGCGCCTTATTTTCCTGGCCCCTTTTTTAATGACGGTATTCTGGCCAAAGGTCACCTGGCCGTCACCCGCGAGGGCAACCCTGCCGTCTCTCTTGACTGCGACTATGGTAGTAGCGTGAAACATAACATTCTCCCTTCAAAATCATAAATTGCGACCCTTCCACCCGCTCTCCCTTGTTTCCCTACTTATCTTCAGCCCGCGGGTGGGCCTTACGGTAAACCTGCTTGAGCCTTTCGCCGGTCACATGGGTATAAACCTGCGTACTCGACAAACGAGTGTGGCCCAGCAGTTCCTGCACCGAGCGGAGGTCGGCGCCCGCGTTTAAAAGGTGCGTGGCAAAAGAATGGCGCAGAGTGTGCGGGCTGATCTTCCTGTCAAGCTCTGCCTTCTCAGCGTATTTATTCAGTATTTTGCGGATGCCCCGCGCGGTGAGCCTTTCGCCCCGATGGTTGAGGAAAACCGCGTTGTTTATTTTTTTTTCAGCGGCGTTGGCCAGGATCCTGGGCCGCGCGCCGGCCAGGTAATTGCGCAATGCTTTAACTGCCTGGGAGCCCAGGGGGACAAGCCTTTCCCTGGACCTTTTGCCCATCACCCGCACGTATCCGGCGCCCAGGTCCAAATCCCACAGGTCCAGGAGCACCAGTTCGTTTATCCGCAGGCCGCCCCCGTACAATAACTCCAAAAGGGCCCGATCGCGAATGCCCAGCGGGTTCTTTAAGTCCGGCGCCTCCACCAGGATTGCGGCCTCACCTTCATATAGAAAGCGCGGCAGCCGCTTTTCCAGCTTGGGGCTCAAAACTCTGGACAAAGAATTTTCCTCGATCACTTTTTCTCTTAAAAGATATTTATAGAATGATCGCCAGGCCGCCAACCGCCTGGCCACAGTAGTGCGGGCAAGCCCCTGCTGCCGCAGGTGGGCCAGGTAGTGGCGGAATACCTGGTGGTCTATTTCTTCCGGCGTGACGGCGTTATCTTCCTTTTTAAAAACTGAAGAAAAAAAGTCCAGCCCGTTGAAAAGGTCCTTTTGGTAGCTTTCCACCGTCCTTGGAGACGCGTTTTTTTCCACCTTGAGATATATCAAAAAATTGTCGATATGGCTGTACATTTACTCTCACCATCATTTAAAATAGCCGGTAGTTTGGTCTTCAAAGTGACACGCACTTTTCAATTGACTTCAGGGCGATCCCGGCTATAATCCGGCAGCGTTCTTTCTTGTCCTGGAACTTGACGCCGGGAGACGGAAAAAGCCCGAAATTTATGTTCATCGGCTGAAAACGGGCGGGGTCTGCAGACGTTATATAGTGTGCGAGAGCTCCGTGGGCAGTTTCCGGAGGAAAAACAAAAGGCTCCTTCCCCTGAACGAGGCGGGCGGCGTTAATACCCGCCACCAGGCCGGAAGCCGCTGACTCCACATAACCTTCTACCCCCGTGATTTGACCGGCGAAAAAAAGGCCGGGCCGGGTTTTACTCTGGTAAGTAGGTTCCAGCAGCACCGGGGAGTTGATATAGGTATTCCTGTGCATGACTCCGAAACGCACAAACTCCGCGTTTTCCAGGCCGGGGATCAAACGAAATACTTTTTGCTGCTCGCTCCATTTTAAACTGGTCTGGAAACCCACCAGGTTGAACAGCGAGCCTTCATTGTTTTCCTGACGCAGCTGCACCACGGCGTGGGACCCCTTGTTCGTGCGGGGATCGGTCAACCCCACCGGTTTCAGGGGGCCGTAGCGGAGCGTGTCCCTGCCGCGGGCGGCCAGTGTCTCCACGGGCATGCAGCCCTCAAAGTGCACTTCCCTGTCAAATTCCTTTCTGGGCGCCTTTTCGGCCTTGACCAGGGCATCCCAGAAGGATTCATACTCTTCCCTGGTAAAAGGGCAGTTCAGGTAGGCGCTGTCGCCTTTCCCGTAGCGGGAAGATCGAAATACCTTGTCCATATTAATGGATTCAGCTGACACTATCGGCGCCACAGCGTCGTAAAAATAAAGATAATCGTTCCCGGTAAACCGGCGTACAGCCTCGCTCAGGGTCTCCGAGGTCAGCGGTCCCGTAGCCAGAATTACCACGTCATCTGCAGGGATTTCATGTATCTCGAGCCTGGTAATATCGACCAGGGGGTGTCCTGTAAGTTTTTTGGTCACACACCCGGCAAAGAGGTTTCTGTCAACGGCCAGTGCGCCGCCCGCGGGCACTTTAGTCCCGTCGGCGCAGGACATGATCAACGAATCCAGACGCCTCATTTCTTCCTTGAGCAGCCCCACCGCGTTTTCCAGGGCGGCTGACCTGAGGGAATTGCTGCAGACCAGTTCGGCAAATTCACCGCTCCGGTGCGCGGACGTCTGTTTTTCAGGCCTCATCTCGTAAAGCCTGACCTTGACGCCCCTTTTTACAACCTGCCAGGCGGCCTCGGCTCCGGCCAGGCCGGCCCCGATAATAGTAACAGCACTTGGCTGCGAGTCACCGGGTAGTTTATGTTCAGGGTTTTTATGGTCCATCCTATGTAACTGTTTCACCTTCCAGCGTCACATTGGCGGCGTCCTTTGCTCCAGGACTTTTCCTGCGCGCCGGCTTCTTTTCAGAAGCTACTTTACCGCCGCATTCCTTGTTTACACAAAGCAGGTAGCTGCTTTTTCCATTTCTCTTTTTTTCCACCATCAAATCACCGCAATTGGGACATTTCACCTTCGACGGCTGGTCCCAGGTAACAAAATCACATTCGGGGAAGCGGCTGCAGCCGAAAAATTTCCTGCCTTTCTTGCTGCGGCGCGCCACCAGTTCGCCTTCACAGCGCGGGCAGTCTACCCCGATCGGCTCCAAAAGAGGCTTCGTATTGCGGCAGTCGGGGAAACCGGGACAGGCCAGGAACTTGCCGAACCGGCCTATTTTTATTACCATGTTGCGGCCGCACAGATCGCAGATCTCTTCGGTCACTTCGTCGGCGACCTTGACATGGCCTATTTCCTCCTCGGCCTTTTCCAGGGTGCTGCTAAAAGGCCGGTAAAAGT
>CAZPXL010000040.1:4859-11926 GCA_964591005.1 uncultured Eubacteriales bacterium | reverse complement strand
GTGTGGTTTTGTCCGCTCAAATTTCTGTTTTGCCATTTGGTTCTTCCTCCTTAAATTACGGATTAATGAGTAATTTACTTATAAAACTTTTTGAATTCTTACATGCCATATTTTACCCGTGTCTTCTGGCTATAATTCCTTCCGCTATATTATCCGGAATCTGGGCATATTGGCCGAACTGCATGGTGTAAGTACCCCTCCCCTGCGTGCGTGAACGCAGGTCGGTGGCATAACCGAACATCTCCGAAAGCGGAACGCTGGCGTTGATTACCTGGACTCCATAACGAGGACCCATTTCTTCAATCCTGCCGCGCTTGGCATTCAGGTCCCCGATGACATCGCCCATATATTCATCATTCACGACCACTTCCACTTTCATAATCGGTTCAAGCAACACCGGGCCGGCCTTTGCGGCAGCGTTCTTGAAGCCCATCGAACCGGCAATTTTAAAAGCCATTTCGGAAGAGTCCACATCATGATAAGACCCGTCTAAAAGGGTGACAACCACATCGATAACGGGGAAACCGGCCAGGATGCCGTTATCCATGGCTTCCCTGATTCCTGCCTCAACCGCAGGTATATATTCTTTGGGGATCGTGCCGCCGATAATTTTATTGATAAACTGCAAGCCGGTACCAGGCTGCCCTGGTTCGATCTCCATCACTACATGGCCATACTGGCCCCGTCCGCCGGACTGGCGTATAAACTTGCCCTCAGCTTTGGCTTTTTTCCGGATGGTTTCTTTATAAGCTACCTGTGGACGCCCAACATTTGCTTCAACTTTAAACTCCCGCATCATCCTGTCAACGATGATTTCAAGGTGAAGTTCACCCATACCCGAAATCAGGGTCTGGCCGGTTTCAGGCTCCGTGTTGATCCTGAAGGTGGGGTCCTCCTCAGCTAATTTCTGCAGGGCAACTCCCATTTTTTCCTGGTCAACCTTGGTTTTGGGCTCAATGGCAACCTGAATAACCGGTTCCGGGAATACCATCGACTCCAGTATGATCGGGGCGTTTTCATCGCAAAGGGTATCTCCGGTAACAGTCATTTTCAAACCGACTGCAGCCACGATGTCACCTGTGGCAACCTCTTGAATGTCCTCCCGGTGATTGGCGTGCATGCGCAGGATCCGCCCGATCCTTTCCTTGCGTTTTTTAGCGGGGTTGAATACATAGGAACCTGACTTTAGCAACCCCGAGTAGACCCTGAAAAAAGTCAGTTTTCCCACATAGGGGTCCGCCATGATTTTGAAAGCCAGGGCTGAAAACGGCTCCTTATCCATGGGCAGGCGGGTTTCCTCTTCGCCGGTATCGGGATTTACTCCCTGCACCCCGGACAGGTCTGTAGGAGCAGGCAGGTAGTCAACTATCGCGTCAAGCAGCGGCTGCACACCTTTGTTCCGAAAAGAAGAACCGCATAATACAGGCACTATCTTTACCGCGAGGGTTGCTCTGCGCAGCCCTTCTTTGATTTCTCCTTCAGACAGATCCTCGTTTTCAAGATATTTCAGCATCAGGTCTTCGTCTGCCTCGGCAATTGCTTCTATCAAACGGTTCCGCAATTTATTTGCCTGATCAGATAATTCAGGAGGGATATCGGTTTCCTCGATGCTTGCAACCAGGTCATCATTATATATAATTGCCTTCTGCCGTACCAGGTCAATAACTCCGGTAAAGCTGTCTTCCATTCCTATCGGCATTTGTATGGCCACGGGGTTAGATCCGAGGCGCTCCCTGATCATTTTGACGCCTTCATAAAAATCAGCGCCGACCCGGTCCATTTTATTTATATAAGCTATACGCGGCACTCCATACTTATCGGCCTGCCGCCAAACTGTTTCCGACTGAGGCTCAACACCTCCAACTGCACAAAATACCGCAACCGCTCCATCCAGCACACGCAGGGAGCGTTCCACTTCAACTGTGAAGTCCACGTGGCCTGGCGTGTCGATGATATTAATCACGCTGTCCCGCCACAGGCAGCTGGTAGCAGCGGATGTTATTGTTATGCCGCGCTCCTGCTCCTGTGCCATCCAGTCCATAGTCGCCGTCCCGTCGTGAACTTCCCCGATTTTGTGGACCCTGCCGGTATAATACAGGATCCTTTCGGTGGTAGTTGTCTTGCCAGCGTCAATGTGGGCCATTATTCCGATGTTTCGAGTTTTATCCAGCGGTAGCTGACGCATTCAAGATCACTCCTTTACCACCTGTAGTGCGCAAATGCCTTATTGGCTTCAGCCATCTTATGTGTGTCTTCCCTTTTCTTGGCGGAGGCCCCTGTACCTGCGGCCGCGTCCATGATTTCGTTGGCCAGCTTATCTTCCATGGTCCGCCCGGCGCGCTCCCTGGAATATTTGGTCAGCCAGCGGATGGCCAGGGTCTGCCTGCGGTCATGCCGCACTTCTATGGGAACCTGGTAGTTGGCGCCGCCTACCCTGCGAGCCTTGACTTCGAGTACCGGCATTATATTTTTCATTGCCGCCTCAAAGACCTCCAGCGGATTTTTGCCTGACTTTTCCTTAATAATGTCCATGGCTCCATATACAACAGTCTCAGCCAGGCTCTTTTTGCCGTCCAGCATTACCTGGTTGATCAATTTGGTCAAAACCTTGCTCCGGTAGATGGGATCCGGTAAAACATCACGTTTAGGAATTGCTCCTCTTCTCGGCATAATTTTCCCCCCTTTGCTGTAGAAATAAAGATCCTAAAACAATTATCACAGGATTAACAAGATTCTTACCGGGGACATTCCTCTGACATCAATTTTCCGATCGGGGACATTCCTCGGCCCATGAATCTGGCCCCAAACAGAGGTGTGTCCCCATTCCGCTGTCAGAGTCTCAACTTCAACAACCAGTTTCGTAAAATGCACCTGTGAAAATAAATTTTGTAAATTTTATGTTTATTTCTTCGGCCGCTTGGAACCGTATTTGGAACGTCCCCTGTTCCTGTTTTGCACGCCAGCGGAATCAAGGGCGCCGCGCACTATGTGATATCTGACACCCGGCAGGTCTTTCACTCTCCCGCCACGGACCAGGACAACCGAGTGTTCCTGCAGGTTGTGTCCAATACCTGGTATATAGGAGGTTACCTCGATGCCGTTGATAAGCCTTACCCTTGCTACTTTGCGCAGAGCCGAGTTGGGCTTCTTGGGAGTAGTGGTATATACCCTGGTGCAGACGCCTCGTTTTTGAGGGCATTCTTTCAGTGCCGGGGCAGTTGATTTCCTGGTCATTTCTTCCCTGCCCTTGCGAATAAGTTGGCTGATAGTTGGCATGTCTTTAAAACACCTCCTTCCGGCGATTAAAAATAAAAAATGTCTACTCAATAATGGCAGCGACAGCGCAGCCCACTTCAATGCGGCAGGCTTTGCCGAGAGACTGCATGGTATCAACCTGAATGATGGGTATACCTTTTGAATTACTTAGCTGAAGAATCGGATCAATTACATAGCGGTCGGCATCTTTCGCCACATAAACGGCCTTGGCCTGACCGCGCTCAATAGCTTTCAAGGTTTGCTTGGCGCCCACGGTTTTTTTCCGGGAAGACAGCAGACGCTCATCAGCCATGGCCAACAACCTCCCAAAATTCAGACACTCCAATATCGTATCATTACTATAGTGCGTTGTCAATTACCTGGCTGACCATTTCTTCTCCAATTATATCTTCTGCCAGATCATCTTCCTCAGCATTTATTTCTATGTTCCGGTAGCGGGACATGCCTGTTCCCGCCGGAACAAGTTTGCCGATAATCACGTTTTCTTTCAGGCCTAAAAGCGGGTCCAATTTACCCTTTATGGCGGCATCTGTAAGTACCCTGGTGGTCTCCTGGAAGGAGGCTGCCGAGAGGAAGGAATCGGTGGCCAGGGAAGCTTTGGTAATGCCCATCAAAAGCGCTTTAGCCGTGGCGGGCTCGCCGCCGTTCATCGTTACCCGGTTGTTTTCATCCTCGAACTCAAATATATCGATCAGCCCGCCGGGCAGGAGGTCCGTATCACCCGGGTCCTCAACCTTAACCCGGCGCAGCATCTGGCGGATCATAACTTCTATGTGCTTGTCGTTAATATCCACGCCCTGCAGCCGGTAGACCCTTTGGACTTCCTGCAGGAGATATACCTGCACACCCTGGATACCTTTAATCTTCAGCAGGTCGTGGGGGTTCACGGAGCCTTCGGTAAGCTCATCCCCGGCGTAAATCCGGTCGCCGTCCTTAATTTTCAGACGGGCGCCGTAAGGCACCTGGTATACAGTCTTTTCACCGTCTTCAGTAGTTACTTCAATTTCCCTGCGTCCCTTTACCTCGCGCACTTCAACAGAACCGTCAGCCTCGGCAACGATGGCCTGGCCTTTGGGCCTCCTGGCCTCGAAAAGTTCTTCAACCCGCGGCAGGCCCTGGGTGATGTCGTCTCCCGCGACGCCGCCGGTATGGAAAGTACGCATCGTCAGCTGAGTGCCGGGCTCGCCAATACTTTGAGCGGCTATAATGCCCACCGCCTCACCGATATCGACCTTGCGGCCGGTGGCCAGATTGCGGCCGTAGCACTTCTCACACACTCCGTACCTGGTCCTGCAGGTTAAAACCGAACGGATTTTTACCCTGGTAATGCCGGCTGCGATAATAGCCGCGGCTTCCTCTTCAGT
Source organism: uncultured Eubacteriales bacterium (assembly GCA_964591005.1). Taxonomy (GTDB): domain Bacteria; phylum Bacillota; class Desulfotomaculia; order Desulfotomaculales; family Pelotomaculaceae; genus Syntrophopropionicum. The sequence continues at coordinate 7,286 of CAZPXL010000040.1, read as the reverse complement.
AATTTCGTGTCCGGCGGCAGCCATTACTTCACCTGTAACCGGGTGTATTATATCCTCAAGGGCGACCCGCCCGTTGATACGGTCCTCAATTTTTTCAATTACTTCAGTATCGTCTTTTATTTCAATTACTTCGATGCCCTGGGTGGTACCGCAATCAACTTCCCTGACAATTACATCCTGGGCGACATCAACCAGCCGGCGGGTAAGGTAACCTGAGTCAGCAGTCCGCAGCGCGGTGTCGGCCAAACCTTTTCTGGCGCCGTGAGTTGAAATAAAATACTCCAGGACCGTCAGTCCTTCGCGGAAATTAGCTTTAATAGGCAGGTCAATAATCCGCCCGGAGGGATCGGCCATCAGGCCGCGCATACCGGCAAGCTGGCGAATTTGTTGAATATTACCGCGGGCGCCGGAGTTGGCCATCATATATACCGGGTTGAACCGGTCAAGATCTTCGATTAACGCGTCTGTCACCATCCTGGTGGCGTCATTCCAGATCCCTATTACTGTCTGGTAGCGTTCTTCTTCCGTAATCAGGCCGCGGCGAAACTGGGTTTCAACCTTTTCAACCTGGGCCTCGGCCTCTTTCAGGATGTCTATTTTCTCCTTGGGAATAGTGATATCCTGGATCCCGATGGTAAGACCCGCCCTGGTGGCGTAAGTAAAACCAAGTTTCTTGACTCCGTCCAGTAAATTTGTTGTAGCTGAAAAGCCAAGTTTGCGGTAGCACTTGTCCACAATCATGCTCAGACCTTTTTTGTCCGCAACATTGTTATAGAACCCGCCCCACTCCATTTTTTTCAATTCTTCAGGGATTACTTCATTAAATATAATCCTGCCCACAGTGGTTTCCATCAGGCCCAGTCCGGGCATACGCACCTTAACCCTGGCATGCAGGCTGACTGCATCATTGTTGTAGGCCATAACAGCCTCTTCCGGGTCTTTAAACGCTTTACCGGCGCCTAAAGTTTCTGCTTTTTCCGTGGTCAGGTAGTAGCAGCCCAGCACCATGTCCTGGGTGGGAATGGCCACCGGCCGGCCGTCTTTGGGGTTTAATATGTTGTTGGAGGACATCATTAAAAGCCTGGCTTCGGCCTGTGCCTCAGCGGAAAGAGGCACGTGCACGGCCATCTGGTCCCCATCAAAGTCAGCGTTATAAGCGGTGCAGACCATGGGGTGGATCTGGATGGCCTTGCCGCTTACAAGCACCGGCTCAAATGCCTGGATGCCCAGGCGGTGCAGCGTGGGAGCACGGTTTAACAAAACCGGGTGTTCTGCGATTACTTCTTCCAAGACGTCCCAAACTTCCGGGCGTACCCTTTCAACCATCCTTTTTGCGCTCTTAATGTTGTGAGCGTGGCCGTCATTAACCAGGCGCTTCATTACGAATGGCTTGAACAATTCGAGCGCCATTTCTTTGGGCAAGCCGCACTGGTGGATATGCAGGTCCGGGCCAACAACGATAACCGAACGGCCTGAATAATCAACCCTTTTCCCCAGCAGGTTCTGGCGGAAGCGGCCCTGCTTCCCTTTCAGCATGTCTGACAGCGATTTGAGCGGTCGGTTGCCGGGCCCGGTAACGGGACGTCCGCGGCGGCCGTTGTCTATTAAGGCGTCAACAGCTTCCTGGAGCATTCTCTTTTCGTTCCGCACAATAATGTCCGGGGCGCCAAGGTCCAACAGCCTCTTCAGGCGGTTGTTGCGGTTAATCACACGGCGGTAGAGGTCGTTTAAATCCGAGGTGGCGAAACGGCCGCCATCGAGCTGCACCATCGGCCGCAGCTCGGGAGGAATTACCGGCACCACTTCCAGGACCATGCAGTCTGGCATGTTTCCGGATTTGCGAAAAGCCTCCACTACTTCCAGGCGGCGAATAGCCCTGATCTTGCGCTGGCCGGTAACTTCCTTCAGTTCCTGGCGCAGTTCCCTGGTAAGCTCCTCCAGGTCGATCTCCTCAAGGAGCTTTTTGATCGCCTCAGCGCCCATGCTGGCCTTGAAAGACCCTTCGTATTTTTCCCGGTTTTCGCGATATTCGGCCTCGCTCAGAAGCTGTTTTTTAATCAAGCCGGTATCACCGGGGTCCGTGACAATATATGAAACGAAATACAAAACTTTTTCCAGCGCCCGGGGAGACATGTCAAGCAGTAGCCCCATACGGCTGGGGATCCCTTTAAAATACCAGATATGAGAAACCGGCGCGGCCAGTTCAATATGGCCCAGTCTTTCCCGCCGCACTTTGGAACGGGTTACCTCGACGCCGCACCTGTCACAAATGACTCCTTTATAACGTACGCGCTTGTATTTACCGCAGTGACATTCCCAGTCGCGGGTGGGTCCAAAAATACGCTCACAAAAAAGACCGTCCCTTTCGGGTTTCAAGGTGCGGTAATTAATAGTTTCAGGTTTCTTGACTTCGCCGCTGGACCAGGC
>CAZPXL010000040.1:3036-4759 GCA_964591005.1 uncultured Eubacteriales bacterium | reverse complement strand
AGCGTCCTCATCCTCGAGGTCACCATCACCATCTGAGTACTCTTCCTCTTCCTTAACAGGCACTTCCTCTTCCTGGATATCTATACCCAGTTCTTTGGCTGTCTCGGTTATATCTTCCTCGGCTTCTTTAATTTCTATTTCCCGGTCATCTTCGGACAGGACCTTTACATCCAGTCCCAGGCTCTGCAGCTCCTTGATCAAGACCTTGAATGACTCGGGAACACCTGGCTCGGGCACATTCTCTCCTTTGACGATGGCCTCATATGTTTTAACCCGGCCGACTACATCATCAGATTTAACTGTGAGTATTTCCTGCAATGTATAAGCTGCGCCATAGGCCTCCAGCGCCCAGACCTCCATCTCCCCGAAACGCTGCCCGCCAAACTGGGCTTTGCCGCCAAGGGGCTGCTGGGTTACCAGTGAGTATGGCCCGGTGGAACGGGCATGGATTTTGTCGTCCACCAGGTGGGCCAGCTTCAGCATATACACGTAACCTACTGTAATCTGGTTGTCGAAAGGTTGGCCGGTGCGCCCGTCATATAAAGTTATCTTACCGCCATCGGGGAGCCCGGCTTCCTTGAGCTTATCCAGGATGTCGCTTTCCAGCGCGCCGTTGAAAACCGGAGTGGCTACACAGTATCCAAGGGTATTTGCCGCCCATCCCAGGTGAGCCTCCAGGACCTGTCCCAGGTTCATCCGGGAAGGCACGCCGAGGGGGTTCAGCACAATTTCTATAGGCGTTCCGTCAGGCAAAAACGGCATGTCTTCCTCGGGCAGGATCCGCGCGATAACACCCTTGTTGCCGTGGCGGCCCGCCATTTTATCCCCTTCGGATATCTTGCGCTTCTGGGCAATATATACCCGTACCAGCTGGTTTACGCCAGGAGGCAGTTCATCGCCGGCCTCCCGGGAGAAAACCTTGACATCCACTATTTTACCCGATTCACCGTGGGGCACACGCAGGGATGTATCCCTGACCTCCCTGGCTTTTTCACCAAAAATGGCTCTCAGCAGGCGCTCCTCCGCAGTTAACTCGGTCTCCCCCTTGGGGGTCACTTTACCGACAAGGATGTCTCCCGGCCGGACTTCGGCCCCCGTCCGGATGATACCCCTGTCGTCCAGGTCTTTTAAAATTTCCTCGCCCACATTGGGTATATCCCTGGTGATTTCCTCCGGGCCAAGCTTGGTGTCCCTGGCATCACATTCATATTCCTCTATATGAATTGAAGTAAAATATTCTTCCTTAACAGCTTTCTCGCTGACCAGGATGGCGTCTTCATAGTTATAGCCCTCCCAGGGCATAAATGCGACAAGTATGTTGCGGCCCAACGCCAGTTCTCCCATATCGGTGGACGGACCGTCGGCAATAACCTGGCCCTTTTCAACCTGTTCACCCTTTCTGACCACAGGCTTCTGGTTGATACAGGTGCCCTGGTTCGAGCGGGTGAATTTCAAAAGTTTACGCTTTTCAAGGACGCCCTCGTTGCTTCTTATGTCAATTTCGTTTGCCGTTACTCTTTCTATGACTCCATTATTTTTTGCCAGCACGACTACTCCGGAGTCCCGCGCCGCTTTAAATTCCACACCGGTCCCTACCAGCGGAGCCTGTGCTTTTAACAGCGGCACGGCCTGCCGCTGCATGTTCGCTCCCATGAGAGCCCGGTTGGCGTCATCGTGTTCCAGAAAGGGGATCAAGGCCGTGGCTATACTGAACACCTGCTTG
>CAZPXL010000040.1:0-3026 GCA_964591005.1 uncultured Eubacteriales bacterium | reverse complement strand
CTGACGGGGAGACACGTCCATGTAGTCTACTCTTTCCGCCGGAACCACGACAATATCCGGGGAGCGCGCGTTGATCCTGTTTTCCGTGAACCGTCCCTCCTCGTCCAGAGGAGCGTTGGCCTGGGCTATAACGAAATCTTCTTCTTCATCGGCGGTAAGGTAGACAATTTCTTCGGTTACCCGCCTGTTTTCCTTATCCACTTTGCGGTAAGGGGTTTCTATAAAACCAAATTCGTTGATCCGGGCATATGTGCTGAGCGACCCGATCAGACCGATGTTGGGGCCCTCAGGGGTTTCAATAGGACACATCCTGCCATAGTGGGAATGGTGGACGTCACGCACCTCAAAACCGGCTCTTTCCCTGGAAAGACCTCCCGGTCCAAGGGCTGAAAGCCTCCTTTTGTGAGTGAGTTCAGCCAGGGGGTTGGTCTGGTCCATAAACTGAGAAAGCTGGCTTGAACCAAAGAACTCCTTGATGGACGCCACAACCGGGCGGATGTTTATCAAAACCTGTGGCGTGATCACGTCTACGTCCTGGATGGTCATCCTTTCCCGGACGACTCTTTCCATCCTGGACAGGCCGATCCGGAACTGGTTTTGCAGGAGTTCGCCCACGGAGCGCAGCCTGCGGTTGCCCAGGTGGTCTATATCGTCCACCTGTCCTTCACCATTCATCAACCTGAGCAGGTAACGGACTGTTTCAAATATATCTTCCCTTGACAGTTCCCTGATAAACACGCGATCTCTCAGCTGCTCCCTCTTCAGGCCGGGCTCAGCTTCCACCTCGCCGTCAGTGTTCTCAACGGGACGGTACAGTATGCCGTGCTTAAGCTTTTTTTGAATTTTATAACGCCCCACATTTGCCAGGTCATAGCGCTTGGGATCGAAAAACAGGGCTTCTAGCAGGGAGCGGGCGCTGTCTACTGTAGGCGGCTCCCCAGGGCGCAGGCGCTTATAAATTTCAACCAGCGCTTCCTCTTCGCTATCGGTATTGTCGCGGCTCAGAGTTTCCTGTATGTTTTTATCTTCATTAAAAAGCTCAACGATCCTGGCGTTGGAACCGCAGCCCAAAGCCCGCACCAGTACAGTGGCGGGTATCTTCCTGGTACGGTCGATGCGGACAAAAATATGGTCGTTTACGTCTGTTTCAAATTCCAACCAGGCGCCCCGGTTTGGAATGATGGTGGCGGTAAAGAGAGATTTCCCGGTGGGATCGATAGTCTTGGCGAAGTAAACGCCGGGTGAACGGACAAGCTGGCTGACAATAACTCTTTCCGCACCGTTGATGATAAAAGTGCCTTTTTCAGTCATCAATGGGAAATCACCCATAAAAACTTCCTGTTCCTTGACCTCTCCGGTTTCTTTATTAATCAGCCTTACTTTTACCCGCAGAGGGGCCGCATAGGTGAAATCCCTCTCCTTGCACTCTTCAACGGAATATTTAGTGTCTCCCAGGGTGTAATCCAGGAACTCCAAAACCAGGTTGCCGGTAAAGTCCTGAATAGGGGAAATGTCGTGAAATACTTCCTTCAAACCCTCTCTTAAAAACCAGTCGTAAGAATTACGCTGAACCTCGATCAGGTTGGGCAGTTCCAGAACTTCTTTTAATTTGCCAAAGTCATAACGGTCCCTAGTCCCTATCCTTTCAGGATAAGCCATCTAGTGCATCACACCCCCGTCTTAAAAATGGTCATTTTATGTGAAAAAGGTAATTATTTTTAACAAGAAATAATTGCCTGAATAAAGGTGCACGAAGTCACTTCCCCATTATAAACAAGGGAAAAGCAAGGATTGTTCTCTACAATACCTCGCTTTTTTTTAAAAATGTAGACTATCTAAAATATTATTGCCACATATCAGGAATAAGATACATATTATACCATGAAAAAAAGAATAATAAACCATTATAGGATGGGACATTCTAGAATTGTAGCATAACAGGCCTGCTGTGTCAAGGCATTATAAGGAAGAATAGCCTGATTATTTCTATAATTTTAAAAAGCACAGCAACAAACACAAAAAAGGGCTGGCAGCCCTTTTTGTGTTTTGTTTAATCTAAATGCTTGAAACTTACTTAATATCAACGGTCGCGCCGACTTCGGTAAGCTTGGCTTTAATTGCTTCCGCTTCTTCTTTGGAGACTTTTTCTTTAATCGGCTTGGGAGCGCTGTCAACCAGGTCTTTTGCTTCTTTTAACCCGAGGGCGGTAATTTCCCTGACAACTTTAATTACATTGACTTTCTTTTCACCGATGGCTGATAAGATAACGTCAAATTCTGTTTGCTCCTCGACTTCCACCGCAGCAGCTGCCGCGCCGGGTGCCGCGGCAACAGCTACCGGAGCAGCCGCGCTTACGCCAAACTCGGTTTCAAACGCTTTAACCAGCTCGGATAATTCTAATACGGTCATCCCTTTTACAGCTTCAAGTATTTCCTGTACTTTAGACATTTTTTATAACCTCCTGAGATAATTTTTTAGTTTAAATTCAACCGGTACTTTGTGCGGCTAAACCCGCACCTGTAATTTTTGCCTTCGGGCCGCCAGACGTATGTAGTATATTCTCACGTCCCACGTCTCACGACCCATTTCTTACTTTACGCTTCCCCTGCGCGCACCTTGCGTACCGCTTCCAGGGTATAAACCAGGCTGCGGAGAGTACCCTGCAGCACACCCGCGAAACCATAAAGCGGAGCCTGCATCCCGCCTAAAACCTTGGCCAGAAGCACCTCCCGCGAAGGCAGGTCAGCCAGTTCTTTCACTCCCCTGGCGTCGATCACCTTGCCTTCCAGTACGCCAGCCTTAATCTCCATCTTTTTTATCTCGCGGATAAATTCAGAAAGGATTTTGGCCGGCGCCACCGGGTCCGTACCAAAGGCTATTGCCACCTGCCCCTCCAAAAAGGGCTTCAGTTCTTCCAGCCCCACCTGGGCGGCTGCCAGGCTGGCAAGAGTGTTTTTTGCAATTTTAAACTCACAGCCGGCGTCACGCAGCCTCCGGCGAAGCCTTGTCGACTCAGCCACGTTCAG
>CAZPXL010000039.1:3896-12078 GCA_964591005.1 uncultured Eubacteriales bacterium | reverse complement strand
TGGAAGCGCCGGCCAACATCAGCGACCGGGCTGTTTATGCGACCGTGGAGGCTCTGGACTACAAGAAAATAGTGCCGGAAGACGACTATTTCGTGGTCAGCGCGGTTAATATCACCATGCTGAGCCCCGAGAGAATAGACATGAAAAATCTTTCCAAGCCGGTGCGGCAGGTTTTTTCGTTTACATACACCGACTATTACAGGGCCAGCCGGCTGAATATGAACCTTTCGCCCGGACACTTCAGAATAGGCTACTGGAACGCGGCCGAAAACAGCTGGGTAGACCTGCCTTCCCGGGTATACTGGGATGGCAGGAACGGTGTGGTCGAAGCAGAAACCAACCGCGGCTCCGGGAAATATGCTCTGCTCTGGTCGTACCGGAGCGACGCTGTTATGAGCCAGCAGGCCGGGCAGGATATCCGGATTATGGCCAACCTGGTCACAGTCTATCCTGACGTCGCCCCCTACATAAAAGACGGCAGGACAATGGTCCCCCTGCGGGTTATCGCCGAAAGCATGGACGCCCGGGTTGACTGGAAAGCCTCCGAGCAGCGCATAGATCTGGTAAGGAATGTGGACAAAATACAGCTCTGGATCGGGGACAGGGACGCTTATTTTAACAAAGATCATTTAACGCTCGAGGTGGCGCCGGAAATAACCAACGGGCTCACATTCGTGCCGCTTCGTTTTGTAAGTGAGGCGCTGGGCGCGACAGTTGAATGGGACGCCGTCACACGTACGGCAAAAATCACCAAGTACCAGGGAGTTTCACAATAATTTAAGCCGGGCTTTAGCCCGGCTTTTTAAAATCTTGTTTCATAATATTCCAGCAAGCGCACCATGGCGGCGCGCATTTCACCGTATGTAACCGGCTCAGCCGCTGCGAAAGCACCGCCCTCCATGTCCCGGAAAAGCCCTGCCGCTGCGGTGCGCGCCACAGCCGGGGCAGCCCATGGCGGTATATCAGCGGCATCTGAATAATGCCGCGCCCCGGAATTATTTTCAACATCCAGCCCCAGGTGGTCCATGAAGCCGGACAGTAACACCGCGGCCTCGGCCCGGCTTATAGCAACCGAGGGGAGAAATCTGCCGTCGGGATAACCCTTGAAAATATTTCGCGCATAGGCCCCGGCCACCGCGGAGCGAAAAGATGCCGGGATATCTCCGGCATCTGTAAATGGTATTGTCCATGTGCCGGCATCCGGCCAATTCAGCGTCCTCGCCAGTACAGCCGCGGCCTCCGCACGTGTCAGCGGCGTGTCATTTAAAAACTCCCTGACTTTTGATATCGCGCTTGCAACATATTCATTGTAATCATCCCGCGCAACCCCGGCCAGTACCGCCTCGCTGTCCGTCACACCTCCGGTCCGCTCATCCACGGCTGTAATCTTCAAAGTATAATCCTCGCTTTTCACAGGCGTCTCCAGGACAAACCTGCCCGAGCCGTCAACGGGAACAGGCTGCCTGGAAAGCCCTTTCCAGGCATAGACTTTGGTACTCCCGGCGGAAGTTATCCCGCTTACAATATAACTGCCCCGCAGGGGGACGGCGGATACCAGCAGTTCAGGCTGCCTGGCGGCGGCCAGACAATTTACCGACGTCAGCACGTTGCCGGTGGGTGAGGGGGCCGTGGTATATTCCAGCTCGACCTGTTCGCCCGGACGGAAATCTTCCGGCTGAACATTCAGGCCGTTTTTATAAAAGTCGGTTGAATTGGAAACGCGGTATTTTCCGCTTTTGGCCATGGAGATAATTCCCTTTGCCCCATCGTATTCCAGAAATATGTCCTGTTCAAAAAACAGGTCAGCTATATCAAGCTGCCATATAATTTTTTGTTCCGGGTCCGTGGTAATCCTGATCCTGTTGCCCGCGGCTATGGCGTCGGCGGTAAACCTGACCCCCCAGCGGTAAATAACCGCGTCCGGAGGCAGGTACAGCGAGCGGTAACGGCCGTTATCATCTAAAAAGTAAATAGTCCTGTTGTTTTTCGAGAAATCAATAATCTTACCGTAAGAGATATTACTGAAAGCAACCAGGCCGATGGCTTCATTGGTATCGGGCAGGAGTACCAGTGAAACATGGTCGCCCTGCTTTACCGCCTCTAAACCGGATATTTCCTGATCTCTCATTACCGGCGAACCGGGCATCACCACGTAAGTTGAACCGTTTTCCATTATAATTTCATTACCGGAATAATCGTTTTCGAGTACTGTACCCAGGGCCACCTTCCTTTTCAGGGCCAGATACTGGACCTCGCCGCTGGAAGGCGACAGGTGTATCGATACTGGCATTCCCGGCAGCGCCTCCTTCAGTTCCTCCAGGGCGCCGGTGCCGAAGGGCGTATCATCCGGGTCCGCGTTTGCATATACATCATCATAAGAATATACGGCGTCGGGGGAAATCCTGTATGAAACCGGGTCGCCGGCAAGGGTCAGGACTTTCCGGCCATTGTCATTCTGAACGGCAGAGACGACGCCTTCCCGTACTAAATATGATGCGCTTACCTGCCTTGCTTTTTGATCCAGGGGATTTATTACGGCGCTTACCTCAACCCCCGCAGGCAGTTCATCCGGGGAGATAAAGGCTTCATTCATTTCAATTTTGACGGCCGGAGCCAGGCTGTAACCGCCTAACCTGGTCAGCTGGCTTATTTCTGTAATAATAGTTTCCCCCGCCGCTTTAAGCGCTTTTACCCCGGCCTCCCGCCACAGACGGGCTGCCAGGTAGACCCTCCCGGGAGTTTTGAAAACCGCGGCCCCGTCAAAAAGGTGATCGTCGTCCGCCGGGGCTATATTGTCATTGACCAAATTCACCACTGGAATATCCGCTATATTGAAGGAGGACCCGTTGGTCAGCTTTACTGAGCCGCCGCCTGCACTTTTAACCATTTCTTCGGCCGGGGCCTGCCCCCAGACCAGGGCGAAATCCTGCAGCAAGGCGTTGGCTCCCTGAACAGTGTTCCGTCGCACAGCCGTACCGGTAACTGTTATCGTGTAATCACCCGGCTCGGCTGACGGCAGGTATACCTGTTCAACATTGTTGGTCCTGTCAGCGGCGTTCGAACCGAGAAAATGATTGCCATAATACATTTTGCCGCCAGGCGCCCTTACGATCAGGTCAAGGTCATTTACCAGGGTTTTAGCACTGCCGGGTTCCGCGGGCGGGTCAGTCCAGGCCAGGGTCGCTTTAAAGGGACCGGCCGGGTCGGAAACATGGTAAGTATAGGTGATCTCTTCACCCTGGGAAACGCCGGACCATTCATCTTTAACAGAGAAAGTGCTTTCTTTCAGCGCGATAATCGTTCCCGCCAGGTCTATAGTGCCGAAACCTTCCCGCGAGGGACCGACCGCCGCGGGCCGGGCGCCGTTGACCAGGGCGGCCTTGACCAGGGCCGCTGAAGGAGTATCCATATCCATATATTTTTTAAAATATTCCCGCACCAGGACCGATGAACCGCCGGCAACAGCCGCGGCCATGCTCGTCCCCTGCAATCGCGTGTAATCCTGGTAGCCCGGCAGGTTGCCATCAACCAGGCGGGACCGGGCGGAAATCACGGCTGAGGCGGGAGCCAGAAGCTCCGGCTTTAGCCGCCCGTCCCCGGTCGGGCCGCGGGATGAAAACTCTACCGGTTCGGTAGCTTCTCCCTCCCCCGGAGTAAAAGCGGGGCGGGGGAGTGTGGAAGCACCGACAGCCAGGGCATTCTTACTGTTTGCCTCGCCTGTGATGGTGCCCGTCGAAGGGCCGCTGTTGCCGGCGCCGAATACGGCCAGGAAATCGGGATGGTCCCGCACAAAATCGTCCACCTGTGAGGCCGGCTCCAGGTATGTGTCCGGCCCGCCTCCCCAGCCATTCACATGGACACGGGCGCCTGCCGAGTACGCCGGCAAGAAAAGGTCCGCCAGGTTTGCCGGTGGTTCCGGATTGCCTGCACTGTTCAGTATGGCCTGAAAATAGATGCTGGCTCCCGGTGCGACGCCGCGGAATTTCCCGTTGGAGGCAGCCCCGGTCCCGGCTATGGCGGCGGCCATGTGAGTGCCGTGACCGTCCGGATCGTCCGGTACATCCCGCCCCGCCCAGGATTTCAAGAGGACTACCTTGGGCATTTTACCGGCCTCGCTCTTGAGATCGGGGTGTATATCGTCCATCGACCCGGCATCCAGGCCGCTGTCGGCTACGGCGACAATCTGGCCTTCCCCGGTAAGCCCGCCGGGCACAACAAATCCCGGCGCGTTTACTGCCGCGGCGCCGGTTATGTCCCTGGCGCGGTCATTGAGGAAAGAGACCGGGTACTTATATGACTGCCCGGTTGATGAAAGGTCATTTCCTTTTAATTCTAATGATACCGGCCCGCAGCCGATAATAATTAACAGCCAGGACAATATGAACAGTGTTTTTAAATAACGCATAAGAACCCCTCGAAAAAACGTTGAACCCATGCCGGTCAGCGGAATGGGGACACACCTCTGTCAACCTCCACCCACTGTTTGCAGACTCGTGTCTTAATAAACATACTATGACAGCGGAATGGGGACACATCTCACTTTCAAGCATTTCTCTGAGGTCGGAGATATGTCCCCGATAACTTTCGACAACCTTTTGGTATTTTCCTGTTAAAATAGTTAAATTGCTTAATAACTTTTTTTGCCATACGAAAAACAACAGACCGGGCCGCCCCGGTCTTACCGCTGCATCTAAAATTAATTAATAAATCACCCGGGTATTACCTCTTAATAGCCCTGTTCTTGCTGGCGGCGCTGATTATCCCCATGTTGTTAAGCGCGCGTCCGGTCCCCTTGGCAACGCAGGACAGCGGGTCATCGGCCACATAAATGGGCAGCCCGGTTTCCCTGCTGAGGAGCCTGTCCATGCCATCAAGAAGCGCGCCGCCCCCGGTCAGGATGATTCCCTTGTTCACAATATCCGCGGCAAGTTCCGGAGAAGTCCGCTCAAGCACTTCTTTCACGCCGCCGACAATCAAATCCAGCGTCTCTTTAATCGCGGCATGGACCTGGTGGCGCGAAACCACAACCCCCTTGGGCAGGCCGGAAAGCATATCCCTGCCCCTGATCTCCATGCTTTTTTCATCCGCCCCCTTCAGGTCGGCGGTGCCGATTTCCATCTTTAATTCTTCACCGGTGCGCTCGCCGATGGCCAGGCTGTATTCCCTGCGGATGTATTTGACAATGGCCTCGTCGATCTTGTCTCCCCCCACCCGCAGTGACTTGCTGCAGACAATGCCTCCGAGGGAGAGTACGGCAATATCGCTTGTCCCTCCACCGATGTCGACAACCATCGTGCCGCTGGGCTGGGAAATGTCCAGACCGGCCCCGAGGGCGGCGGCCAATGGTTCCTCGATCAGGTAAGCTTCCTTGGCGCCGGCCTGGATTGCCGCCTGCCTTACCGCTCTTTCTTCCACCCCGGTAACCCCGGAGGGAATGCATACCATTATGCGGGGCCGGAAAAAGAACTTCCGGCCGCCGTCTGCTTTGCTTATAAAGTATCGGAGCATCTTTTCCGTGACGTCGTAATCCGCAATCACCCCGTCACGGAGCGGTCTCAGGGCAATGATATTCCCGGGTGTCCGGCCCAGCATCCTGCGGGCCTCGGAGCCTACTGCTATGACACGGCCGCTCTCTTTATCCATGGCCACGACCGAAGGCTCGTGCAGCACTATTCCTTTCCCTTTAACAAACACCAGCACATTGGCCGTGCCAAGATCCACTCCGATATCGCTTCCGGTTAACATTGCTTGTCCCCTTTCGGTATATCAAAAATGAGAGATTTGTAACTATTTCAAATTTAAATTGTTTTTGCGGCAAAAGTTCCATTCCAGCCAGACTAGAATAATATTCTACTTCTTTCGCCAAAATCCTGTTGGGGTTAGACGCTCATGCCAAATCTTTATATTTTCTCCTGGTGGCTTCGCCTCCCCGCAGGTGCCGCTCGGCTTTATTGTATTCAAGGATTGTTTTTATCTCCTGGGCAAGCTGTTTATTCAGAGAGGGCAGACGTTCGGTCATATCTTTGTGCACAGTGCTTTTACTGACCTGAAACACCAGCGCCGCCTGCCTCACAGTGGCCTGTGTCTCCAGTATATAAGAACAGATATCCAGTACCCGCTTTTGAATATAATCCTGCATTTCCCTACCTCCCATATTAGTCGTCAGTCGGCGGACGTCAGGCGTCGGAAAAAAATCTAAAGATCAAAGGACGGTTTGTTCGAATCCCAAAGAAACTAATCGTTGTATGTCTGATGTCAGACATCGGAAAGAACTGCCTTTATGATCAACATAGAAGTTCTAACCGGCGGATATCGGAAAAGGCTTTTGATTTCCACTGGACTTACTTCCACTAGATATATATGCGGAGGCAGGGCAGAAATTCGCAAGACGACAAAGAAACAACCTAGAATGTATTTCCTTATACCGGGTTATGCCCTCTTGTTTGAAGCAAAGCTCAGGGGGCAAAAAAAGCAGATAAACCGTAAAAACTTGCCATAATTGGCTGAATCAGCATTAACTGGCTTTTGACATAATATTATTGATTGAGTAGTATAAAATTTAATAAACTGACTGGTCAGTACAAAAAGAGGGGGACATATGACAGTAATACCGTTTTCCTCCGCGTTCAGGACAAGAACCGGTGGGAACAGGCACATCCTGAAGAAAGCTGCCGGCATGTTTGCGAAAAAGGGATATCACCAGACTACGGTTGACGAAATAGCCAGGGCTATGGGTGTAGCCAAAGGTACAATATATTATCACTTTAAAAACAAAGAAGAACTGTACCTGGCTATCATTCAAGAAGGCATATACCTTCTTGAAGGACGAATGCGGATGGACATGCCCGAAGCAAAAACCCCTGCCGAAAAAATTAAAAAAATAATCGGGGGCATGCTGTCCTTCATTGAAGATGAAAAAGACCTTGTTTTTTTATTTATAAAAGAACTGTGCGGCAAGGATATCCAGAGGGAAGTCCTGGCCAGAATGCTCTCCGGCAGCCTTGATATAATACGGGATATAATTGAAGAAGGGGTAAAAGACGGGTCCTTTAAAAAAATAAACCCGGAAATAACCACCAGCTCGCTGTACGGCATGATCTTTATCTCCGCGCTGCATTATATCAGCTATGGCAAAGGAATTCCCCGTGATCAGGTTACTGCCGCTATTGAGAAGGTGTTCTTTGAGGGAATCCTAAAGCCGGATTTCAGGGAGGGGCTATAATATGGATATTCTCACTGCCATAAAAACAAAAAAAATACTCACCTTGACTTTGTTTCTGATCGTAATCGCCCTGGCAGTACTTATATTTTACTCTCTGCATGAAAACCGGGCAGAGGCAATCAAGGGACAGGAAAGATTGTCCGCAACAGGCACGGTGGAGGCCAAAAAAGTTTCGGCTTCCTTTAAAGTTGCCGGCAGAATTGAAAACATGCTTGTCGAAGAAGGCAGCTGGGTCGAACCGGACCAGGAACTGGCCAGACTGGACAGCCGGGAACTGAGCGCCAGGCTGAACCAGGCCAGCGGCGCATTTGACGCGGCAAAGGCCCAGGCCCGTCAAGCCGCTGACTCTGTCCCGTTAACCAGCGGGCAAATTGAAGCGGCAATTGAGCAGGCTCAGGCGAAGGTGGCTCAGGCCGAAGTAGGGGTGAAAAACGCCCGTGACCTGTACGAAAGGATAGATAGCCTGTACAGAAGCGACGCTATATCTGAAAAATCATATACTGATGCCAAAAACAGCTGCGAACTGGCCGAGAATGTTTTAAAAGAGGCGCAGGCCGCTCTCGCCCAAGCTCTGTCAGCACGTTTCAAAGTTGACCTGGCACAGGCCCAGTACGAGGCGGCGGAGGGTCAGAGCAGCCAGGCCGGCGGTGCGCTGCAGGAAGCCCAGGCTTACCTGGACAACACTTATTTACTGGCTCCCATATCAGGTTTTATAACACAGAAAAACCTGGAACCGGGCGAGATGGTAAATGCAGGCACCCCGGTATTTGAAATATCCGACCTGCTGCACACCTATGTGCAGGTGTTCATCAGTGAGAAAAAGATCGGCAGGGTCCAGCTGGGACAGGACGTGGAGGTAACCGTGGATTCCTTCCCGGGCAGGGTTTACCATGGAAACGTAGTCTGGATCAACAACGCCGGTGAGTTTGCCGTGCGCAAAGCGGTAAATGAACAATATGA
>CAZPXL010000039.1:2196-3796 GCA_964591005.1 uncultured Eubacteriales bacterium | reverse complement strand
AAAACAACCCTGCTCCATATCCTGGCCGGCATCGACAGGTTTAAATCGGGCAGCGTGGAGATAATGGGCTGCGACATAAGAAAAAGCGAGTCTTTCAAAAAGCAGTTGGGGCTAATCACCCAGGAACGGAGCCTCTTCAGGGACCTGAAGGTATATGAAAACCTTGAGTTTATATCAGTGCTCAAGGGTACAGACACGGGCAACATCCCCGATCTGATCAAAAGGTTTGAACTCAACGGCATATTGGGGGAACCGGCCGGCAAGCTGAACGCCGGTATTTACCAGCGGCTGTCGATGGCCTGCGCGCTTTTAAACTCGCCCAGGCTGCTGATTGCCGATGATTTGATAAATGACATTGATCCCTATTCCAGGCGCATTATCTTAAAAGAGCTGAACAGCTTCATATCCGGCGGCAGAGCATGCATCTGGAGTTTCAGCCGTGTTGAGTTCTGCCCTCTGACAAGCAGGGTCGGCTGGCTGGAAAACGGGCTGATGGCCCAGTATTCGCCGCTGGAGGCCCAGGAATTATGGGAAAACCGGATTCGTCTCATCGAACAGCAAAGTGGTGAAAGCGATGCTTAAACAATGCCTGGCCATCGCGCGCCGCGAATTTTCTTTCATGTGGCGGGACAGAGACCTGCTTTATATCCTGCTGATCGGCCCCCTGCTCGGGCTGCTGGTTTTTTATTTCACATACAGCGTTCAGATTTTAAAGGACATACCAACCGCGGTTGTTGACCTCGACCGCTCGAGTGCCAGCCAGGAACTGGTCAAAAATATCCTGGGCACTGAAAATTTAAAAATAACCGTATATCCTGACAGCTATAATCAGCTTGAGGAGCACATTAAAAAAGGCGAAGTTGTTGCCGGCGTGGTTATTCCGGAGAATTACGGGAAAGACGTGTCCCTCGCACGACAGACGCGGGTGCAGATAATCGTAGACGGCAGCAACATGATTTACGCCACCAACGCCACCAGCGCGATGCTGTCCGTTACCCGCGCCATCAGCGCCCAAACAGGTGTCAAGACCCTGGTCTCCCGCGGCATACAGCCCGGTCAGGCCGCGGCCGCCTATCAATCTGTTGAATTCCGCGAGGAAGCCTGGTTTAACCCAACGTTAAACTACGCTTATTTTGTTGTGCTGGCCCTGGCTTTAAATGTCTGGCAGCAGTGCTGCACCCTGACCGCCTGTATGAACATTATCGGTGAAACAGGCGCCGCCAGCTGGTACCAGTTTAAATCAGCCGGCTTCTCCAGGCTGAGGCTTTTTATCAGTAAATCTGCCGCCCAGATCATAACATTTATGGCTATCGCCCTGCCGATGTTTTTTCTCGCCTTTGCAGTATTCAAACTGCCCCTGCGCTGCGGCCTACCCGTGTTTTTTTTATTTAACCTGGCCTTTGCCACGTCCCTGCACAGCGTCGGCACCCTTGCCTCCAGCATAGCCCGGGACGCTGTAAACGCCACCAGGTTCGGTATGCTCATCGCGCTGCCCTCTTTCCTTGTTTCCGGCTACGCCTGGCCGCTGGAAGCGATGCCGCCCTATCTGCAAATTATCGCTAAAATGCTGCCGCAAACATGGTACTTCCAGGGCATAAAC
>CAZPXL010000039.1:0-2096 GCA_964591005.1 uncultured Eubacteriales bacterium | reverse complement strand
GAAAGGTGAGCGGGTTTTGAAACAGATATTATATATAACTTATTATGAAATGGTCCATATTTTCAAAGACAAAATACTCCTCCTGCTGATATTCTTTGTGCCGTTGTTTTACGCCTTTCTCTGCGGCGCCGTATACTCGCACGGTATCCTGACCGGCATCCCCCTTGCTGTTGTAGACCTGGATAACTCCGGGCTCAGCCGGGAAGTAATCAAGTCTTTTGAAAACTGCCCGCGCTTTAGTATAGTGCGGGATATTACGTCATATTCCCTTATGGAAGAGGGAATGAAGCAAAACGTAATCCGGGCCGGGGTGGTAATCCCCGAAAATTTTGAAGTGGAGGTCAAACAGCGCCGGGGTACGGAAATCCTGACTGTCTATGACGGTTCCAACCTGATCTGGGGCTACAACATACGCAAATACACCCTGGAGGTAATCAACCAGTTCAGCGCCGACCGCGCGGCATCCTATATGGCCGGTTTGGGTTTGTCAAGAAAGGAGATTATAAATATCCTTGACACGATATCCGCCAACACGGAAGTATGGTATAATCCTACGTTCAGCTACGCCGGTTACATGCTGTTTGGCTTGATTATGCTGGTGATCCACCAGATCTGCCTGCTCAGTGTCAGCTTAACCGTGACCAGGGAAAAAGAAAAGAACTGCTGGTTGCAGTTCCTGTGTTCCCCGCTGCCCGCGTGGAAAATTTTTATCGGCAAGTCCCTGCCGTATTTTTTAACCGGCTTTTTTAATTACGGCCTGCTGCTCTGGTTTATTAACCGCTTTATGCAGGTAAAAACTGAAGGCTCTGTACTTTTAATAGTATTTTTAGGTCTGCTTTATACCATTGTTATCACCGGCGCCGGGTTTTACATATCGCTTAAATCTCAAAATTCCCTTCAGGCCACCCGGTACATCATGCTGCTGTCTGTACCCTTCCTTATGATTTCCGGCTATACCTGGCCCCAGACGCACATCCCCATAATTATAAATTACTTTGCCTCCCTGCTGCCTTTTACCTGGATGGTTGAAGGCCTCAGGGACATAGCAGTTAAAAACCTTGGGGTTGAGCACCTGGCCCCGGTGCTCCTGGTCCTCTCCCTGATGTCTGCGGCAGCGGTGCTGCTTGCCTCAAGCTTTAGTAAAAGAAAAAGACCGCCTTCTGAAAATTTTTAAACAACTACTTTGATTTTTGAGTATCGATAATTTCGGCGCCGCTGTAATAGTGTCCTAAAATAATACGGTAGTTGTAACCGTGCTCGGCCATCCCCTTGGCCCCGTACTGACAGAGACCGACGCCGTGCCCGTATCCGGTAGTGGTAAAGGTCACCGTATCCCCTTCAATATCCCAGGTAAATCTTGTGGAGCGCAATCCGAGCAGGTCCCTTACCGCCACCGCCGGAAACTGGCGGCTGCCGATCTGCAGAATTTTCGGACGCCCCGCAGCCGTTTTTTCAATAAGCTTAAAATCCCTGGCAGCCTTTTCTTTCCCTGCCGCCGGAACAGCTGCCAGTGAAGTCCCCAGGGCCTGGTCCACCTGTTCAAAGCTGAAGGACGCACTCTGAACCGGGTTGGGGTCGGAATCATAAGGGCATGCAACACTCTTCAGGTAAGGGACCTCAAATTTCCACACGTCCTCTGCATTTTCAGTCCTGCCGCCGCAGGAGGCATGGTAGGCCGGGTCAATTAATTCTCCCTGGTAAGTGAGCACCTGCCCCCTGGTCTCGTCTACCGCCCTTTTGACTTTGTAGTAATAGCTATAGTAGCGTACAGTCCCCCAGCGTTTTTTCAGCTCTTCCCTGGACAGCCAGGCCTGGCCGTGCCGGGGATCGTCACAGACATCCGCGCCGGCGTGAATCGGGTTTTCTACCCCTCCTCCGCTAATGCGCTTGACAACATAGGTCCTGGCTGCGACAGCCTGAGCCTTTAAAGCCTCAAGGGGAAACTCCGCCGGCATCTCCGCCCCCACGACACCAACCAGATAATCCTCCAGCTGCATATACGCAACCCTGTTTTCCTGGTGCAGGTATACCCTGACGATAGTGACGCCGGGAAAGAACCTGGCCGGGATCTGCCTGCTCAATAAAAAAGGAAGCCC
>CAZPXL010000038.1:0-12280 GCA_964591005.1 uncultured Eubacteriales bacterium | reverse complement strand
TGAAAAGCGTCTATAGGGTAATTATGGGTTTACACAGAATTGTTGACAGACCCCGCTCTTGAGTAATTCTGCCATAATATTATTTGCAATAGCTTTACTGGTGTGGATAGGGTGAGCTAATATAAACATTAAAAAAAGTTATAAGGTGGTTTTAAGCTTACCTGCTTTTCCTGCCGCGTTTCTGTTGGTACGCATTATAGCTTATCTGCTTTCGTGATTCATTGCAAAATAGGGATTCGTTCATATATTCGATGTTTTTGCCAAGTTCTTTGACTTCCTCCGCCAGTTCGGGATCGTCGTTTGACTGTACCAGCTTGCTTATATTCATCATCTGTTGGTTCAAGACGTTCCTGCCGCCCTCATAATCACCTTGGTCCGCCAGACGGATGGCTTCCTCTTTGGCCTCAGCGCACCGGAATAACTCCACGTGTTTTATAACCTCCAAGTTTTCCACCGGGCCTTCCCCGGGGTAATTTGTGAATTTTGTCTCCAGAGTTGCCTTAAGGCTTACCAGGGCAAGGTTTTCTCTCACATCGGCGTACTCCAGTTCAAGGTCGAGCAGTTTGTGGCTGCCCTCGTCATGGGGGGATATCACCAGTTCAACAAGGATTATTTTGCTTTCGCCGCTGTAGATGTCCGGCAGGTTGATTGAAATACCATTACCGGCAGAGAAAGGGTAACCCAGCACGCCTGAAACGGACACCCCGTCACCGGTTTTAAGTTTTACTGTAAGGTTCTGCGCCACTGTGCTCAGCAGGCCGCACAGCTCCTGCTCAAAAATCCCGGGGATCTGGTCAGGTGACTGGATATAATAGAAGCTGCCGCCGCCGGCCTCGGCCATTGCAATCAGCAGGTCCTCTTCGAAATCTCTGCCAAGGCCGAAGGTGGACAGTGTTACCCCGCCTCCGGACATTTCACCTGCTTTTTTAATTAATCTTTTGTGGTTGGTTATCCCGGTGTTAGCCTGCCCGTCAGTAAGGAGAAGCACCCGGTTGATCTGCTCTTTCTTGAATGCCAGCTTGACTTCCCTTAAACCCTGCAGCATGCCGCCGCTCAGGTTGGTGCAGCCGCCGGGGTAGATGCCCATCACCGACTGTTTCAGCATGTCTTTATTCTCAACCGGCTGGGATGCGGCAACTATGCTGACCATGTCGTCGAAAGCCACTATCGAGCAGTGGTCCTGCTGGCCAAGGTGGCCTAATGCAAAGGCCACGGCCTTTTTAGTGTAGTCGAGTTTATCTCCGGCCATGCTGCCGCTGCGGTCTATGACGAAGGAGAGGTTCTGTGCCGGCCGGTTTTCTATAATTTCCTCAGGTGCTGTCAGTTTTACCATCAGGTAGGCAACCTGCTTGTTTCCAGGCAGGAGATGATACTTGTCAAGGGCCAGGTCAACGTTAATCTGTTTCACGATAATATTCCTCCCAGGATGTTTTTTTTTGCAATTTAGCTGTGAGTCGAGTTTAACTAGTTATTTGAAAGCCAGGGACCTCCTTTGAATTTGGTATGTATCTATCATAAACGAGTAATACGGCAGCAGATTGTCACAATGCTATGATATTAACAGCCCTGGCATAGGCTGCCAATTCCATTCGGCGCTGTCTTTTATACCATATGATAGTTCCAGCCGGGTCCCAGTATAAAGCCGGGCTGGCGCTTCTCCTGCCGATAAAGGTCTCTATGACAAGCTTGTCCTGTTCAATTACTCCACAAAAGACAATTTCGTTGTTTGCACAGAAAATGCCGAAACCCTTGGGCCCGATCTGCTCGATATGTCCGCTCTCCAAATAGAGCGTGAGCAGAAGCGAAATCTCTTCAAAACTAAGATTTTCACCTTTATTTATCCTTTGAGACCAGCGAATTGCCGCATGGTGAGTGACGACAATCTTGTTTATACCGCAATTTCTAAGGTCCTGCCCCATGATGTTCCCCCCCTTAAAAATTGATTGCAATATAACTTTAATAAAGCTGATAAGCAGCAGCCTGTCAGTCGGTAAATTATTTTATTATAATTGCTATTGAATGGTTAGATGAACAGGCAGGATATTATTAAAATTGTTTCTTTGGAGGTTTAATTTATGTACGCCAGGCGTCAGGCTGGTGGAATAGATGAAGCAAAAAGCGGGCAGTTGAAGAGGTAGACGTATTGATAAAAGATTCAGAAAAGGCATTCCATTAATTACAAAACAGCCAAGCAAAAAAGAACAAAAATGTCGCAATTGTATTCCAAAAATAAAACACTGTTGTAATCTTTACATATTGTCTTATATAAAAGGTCGTCCTGGATATATAGAGAATTGATCTCAAACCTTATATAACTCCAGCACCCTCCTGGCCATTTCATACATATCATCCCTAAGCCAGCCGGGTTCCAGCACCTCGACGGTGTCGCCCCACTGCACGAGCCATGTTTTCATCTCATCAAGGCCGCAGATCTCAAAGGACATGATCACCGAGCCGTCGGAGGGCTCCTCCTCAATTTTCTGCGAAGGGTGGTAAATCAACCGCTTCACCCGGTGGGCGACTTGGGGGCTGAATTTGAGCCTGACCCGGCAGATCTCCCCGTCGTTCATAATGCCCCAGCTCTGGCCCATATGTTCCTTGAGCGAGAAATCAGCGGGCATTTCAAACCGCTCGGATGTATAGGGGAGGATATCTGTAATCTGGTCCACCCGGAAAACGCGGATGTCTTCTCTATTTAGGCAGTAGGCGACCAGGTACCAGTTATGCCTCTTGCAAACCAGCCCGTACGGCTCCACCACCCGCTGGGTGTCCTGCCCGTTGTGGGCGGCATAGTACCAGATCTTGACCCGGCAGCAGTCCCGCAGGGACTGTACCAGCTTTGAAAATATTTCGCTTACTTTGGCTGGTTCCGCCAGCTGCTCGTCAACAATGTGGATCCTCTCCTGCAGCTTTTCCACCGGCAGGGTTTGGGGATTGTACTTGTATTTAAACAGCGTGCCCACCAGCGCGTCCTTGAGCTCGTTGGTGTGGCCGGCCAGGGCCGAGCCTTTCTGCTGCAGCAGGCTGAGGAATATAACCAGCGCTTTTTCCGGGCTGATGGAGGGGAGGTAGCCCACATCCAGGCGGTACAGGCCCTCTTTTTTGGAAGTATTCCTTTCCGGCCTGACAATAGGTTTGTTCATGTCGTATTCAATCTGGTCCAGGTAGCGGTGGATACTCCTGGTGCTGACTTCCAGGGCTTTGGCCATTTCACTGATGGAGATACCGCCGTATGGGCTTCTCTTGTTGAGCAGGTCCAGCAGTTTGGCAATCCTCAGCGCCTTGGTTGTGTCATGGTCGGCCATATCGCATCCCCCTGTTAAGCGTGGAATATTATGCCTTTATAGGTGGATACGACCTAACCCTTACATATTCCTCCTTTTTCGACCTCTATTTACAAAATACGTACCTTCCCAGGCCTTTAACCCAACCTGTCCAGCGATCATCCGGGTTTTCACGGCTTTCAACGGCCGCACTGAAAATATCAACCTCGGCGTCGATCATATCCAGGTGGTGCAGGACGGCGGCCTCCAGGAACTTGGGCCTTTTCGGCGACTGCCACTCGTAACAGCCGTGGTGGCTGACGACCATGTGGAGGAGCTTGACCCTGAGTTCTTCCGGGAAATCGGGCAGCCTGCACATATATTTGTCCAGGATCTGGACGCCCAGGACAATATGGCCCAGCAGGCGGCCCTCGTCGGTGAAGTCTATGTCGGCGCCCATACGGTATTCTTCCGCTTTGCCGATGTCGTGGAGGAGGGCGCCGGTTACCAGCAGATCACGGTTAATTTGGGGGTAAACAGGCGCGATTTGCTCCGCGGCAGCGGCAACGCCCAGGCTGTGCTCCAGCAGGCCGCCGATAGTAGCCTGGTGGTTGCGCTTGGCAGCCGGTGCCATGAGAAATGCCTTGAGGAAATCATCGTCTGTTAGGATCAGATCCAGCAGGTTTTTTAAATGCTGGTTACGCAGGGAGGCGGGGATAGAGAAAAGCCTGGCCCTGGCTGATTCTTGATCCAGCTTGCTGGAAGGGATGAACCTGGATGGGTCCGCATCACTGTCCCGGCAGGCCGACATGGATGATATGTTGATTTGAGCTTTGCCGTTATATTCTTCAACCAGGCCCCGCACCCGGACGATATTCCCGGCCTGGCAGCAGCAATTTATTTCGTATGCCGAATCCCAGGCCCGGCCTTCGATTTGTCCTGTTTTATCTCCCAGCACTACTGCCAGGTAGTGCCCGGTCCCGCTGCGCAGGGGCAGGAGTTTTTTGCTCTTTAACGCGAAAACACTGTCCACTTCCTGGCCGGGGGTAAGCTGCTCTATTAAAATATTCACAATAAAAATCCTCCTGTCAAATCTTTCTGGTATAAATTCTACAACATTCCCCGGCATCTGTCTGTCACCTCTATAGAAAATATGTTCGCCTTAAAGGAATATTTTTGGAAGGGGATCATTTTAACCTTAATGTTATCATGAGTAAAGGTTTATGATAACATTATTCCAAAGGTTATGATGAAGAAGGGTATATTGTTTGATGATTGGGAAAAGATAACTGTTTGATGGTCCTAAATTAATTATACGAGAAGGTATGAAGATGATAGAGTTAGGCAAAATGCAGAAGATGGAAGTAGTTAGAAAGGCTCAGAATGGATTTTATCTGAATTCTAAAGAAAAAGACAAAAATGATGTTTTACTTCCTGATAAACAAGCACCGCAGGGAATCAAGACAGGTGAAGAAATAGAGGTGTTTGTATATAGAGATGATGAGGGAAGCATGATCGCAACGGTAAAAAGACCGAAGCTGCTGCTGGGTGAGTTGTCCGTTTTAAAAGTAGTAGACACTACAAAGTTTGGCGCCTTTTTAGACTGGGGTTTGGAGAAAGATTTACTTTTGCCGGTTAAAGAGCAAGTCTGTATGGTTGTTAAAGACAGGTCATATTTGGTGGGGTTATTTGTTAACAGCAAGGGCAGGTTATGTGCAACGATGAAAATATATGACTTGCTTAGCGCCGCATCCCCGTATAAAGAAAATGACAGAGTCCATGGAACCATCTACAATATCAATCCGAATTTGGGCGCTTTTGTAGCTGTAGACGATAAATATCATGGATTGATTTTGAACAATGAGTTGTATGGAAATTACGCTATAGGTGACAGGGTTGAAGTAAGAATTAAAAAGGTAAGACCGGATGGCAAAATGGAATTAAGCTTAAGGCAAGAGGCCTATAATGAAATAGAGAGTGATGCGCAACAGATCCTGGAAAGGCTGAAAATGAGCGGTAGTACCCTGCTTCTTAATGACAACAGCGCTCCTGAACATATCAAAGCTGAGCTGAATATGAGTAAGCGCGCCTTTAAAAGAGCTGTTGGCAGACTATTGCGGGAGGGAGCAGTTAAAATCACTGACAAAGGTATTGAGTTGACGTGGAAAGATTAAGGCGGCCTGCATTAATAATGGGGAAAATTAGGGAAGAATCGGCTGGCTAAAATGAAGCCGGTTCTTTTTTATTTCCATTAATGGAACAACGGGAAAAGGCCTGGGGTGGTTGAGATCGAACGGTGTGTATGCGGTTTATGTTTTAAAACTTTTTGCTTAAAACAGGTAATACTTATAAATTTATACAAATAGGATGTAATGATAACTCCTTCATAATCCGGGCAGGGGCAGAGGAGGAGCCGGGGATGCCTTTTGAAAAAAATTTTATCCTTATTTTCTTTACTGCCATGGGCGTATTACTCGGCGCTGCATTAATCGGCTCTCTGGCAGCGGTAATGGTGCGGGAGCCGCCGCTTGGCACCATGCTCAGGCTGGCCAGGGAAATGAAGATATGGGCAGTGGTGGCGGCTATCGGCGGCACCTTTTCGACCATAGAAATTTTGGAGTCTGGTTTTCTGAAAGGAGAAATAACAGCGGTACTGAAGCAAATCTTTTTCATCGTAAGCGCTATGGGCGGGACCCATTTAGGTTACCTGATAGTCCTGGCCATAGCCGGAGAAGGGAAATGAAAAATCAGTTTATCCGTTTAATGGCGCTCTTTTTCCTGGGCATGGCAGCAGGGGGCGTTTTTGTGACCGTTAATCTCGGCGGCCAGGTAGATGAAATAACACATAAAAATGTGCATCTCAGCCAGCAGCTGGAACTATGCGGGGATGAGTTAAATCAATTAAAGATAAGCATGGGAGAGAGAGAAAAAAAAGTAGTTGCCGGTATCGAGCCCCGCATCTCGATTCTTGGTGAAAACATGGCCAAACTTGAAGAAAAAAACACAATCCTGTTCCTGGATAAACAGGTGCGGCAGTGGCTGGAGCCGCTCAAAGGAGAGGAGGCGGAAAAACTAAACTATTCACTTATTCCGCAGATTGTTGATGATAGGATAGTCGAATATGAAGGCGCCAATTATCATTTAAAAGTTAATCTGGTTGTGATCGATGCAAATATAATCATATATATAGAGGCAAAAAAAGAAAAACAAAAAATAACCCAACCGGTGACTCAACCTGCGTAGTTATGAGACATAAATAATGTATAGAGGATGGCCAGGGAGTAGAAAACCAAACTCGCAACGGCTCCTTTCTGGCCGAAGGGGAAACGGTGCGTCTTTGCTGCATTTTGAACAATGAGAGCCGGAATAATCCCGACATAAAGCGCTGATCCAATTCCGCCGGCATAGTTCAGAACTTTAATAAATGAATCTGCGCCTGTTCTGCTAAGAAAGGCATCAAATAATACGATAGGAATAATTATCAGCGCCAGGCTCAAATTAGCATTGATTTTGAACATTTCCTGGAAAGTAAGTTTCAATGAGACGCCAATACCAAAGGCTGAGGTTAAGATGGCTAAAATAGCAAATATCTGGCCGATAATTGCGACATTCGTGCTGACATGCCCGCCTAAACCCAGTGTGGCGACTGGTGTTACTTCAGCACCCATTACTCCAACAGCTATGGTAAAAAAGAAAAAATAAAGGCCGGCTACTAAAAATAAACCAATTTTTAGAATTCTAAGACCCTGGTTTAAATTTGCTTTTGTATAGTAGATGACATTTGGTATGACAATGTGTCCTGCGAAGGCGAAAATAATAATTCCCAGAGCATCGAACATTTTACCGGGATAAAAGAACAGGTAATTGTTTGCTTCAATAGCGGGTATCGATTTTAATATAACCCATATCAGAAGGAGGACCAAAACGATAGTAACCATAGCATTAAGCTTGTTGCTCTCGCCAAGATTACGGCTCAACAGAAAACTTATAAGAGCTATAAATAAACCTGCACTCAACCATAAGGGTATATCCAATAAAGAGCTGAACATCATTCCAATCGCCAGCGGATAAGCTATCATTGCGCCGTAAGAAGAAAATAGTATCCCGGCCAGGGTCAGGCAGCCAATATTGGCGCCTAAATAGCTTCGGTAAATAGAGTAGAGAGAGGCCTCTCTATTTTGCATATATACAAGCGTACCTATGTGCATTGCACTAAGATAAGCAAAAAATGTTCCGGCCATAAAAATGATAGTGCCGCCAATGAATCCGCTTTGAGAAAGAGCATATGGAAGACCTAATATTCCTGCTCCAACAATAGTTCCTGTAAAAAGGAGTGAGCCGGTAAGGTTGAGTTTTTTCATTCTGCTCCTTTCACCGAAAAAACTGCTTATTCTGTATTATACTAGCTCATACCCAAAACAGGCACCCTGTATTTTATGATGGTAACGCTACGGTTGGTTACTCACTTCATATCAACTGGCTTTATCAGGCATGGTAAAAATATAAAATCCTGGAATGCGATAATTCCAGGATTAAATACTTTATACTTTAAACGGGAGGCTAATAAAGTTTCTTGTTGTTCATCAGCGCCTGGATGTCGTTGAGGGCTTCACCGAAGCGCTGGAAGTGGACTACTTCCCTCTCTCTTAAAAACCGCAGGGTGTCTTTAATGCCGGGGTCGTCTGTGAGCTGGATCAAATGCTCATAGGTGGTCCTGGCTTTTTGTTCGGCGGCCAGGTCCTCATGCAGGTCGGCGATGGGGTCGCCCGTGGCCTGGATGTAAGCGGCGGTCCAGGGCACCCCGGCGGCGTCAGCCGGGTAGACCGCCCGGTCATGCTGGGCGAAGTGGGCGCCCAGACCGGCTTCCCTGAGCTGCTGGGCGGGCACGCCTTTGACCAGCTTGTAGATCATGGTGGCGATGATTTCCCAGTGGGCCAGCTCTTCAGTGCCTATGTCGGTAAGCAGCCCTTTAGCTTTATCGGTAGGCATGGTGTAACGCTGGGTCAGGTACCTGACCCCGGCGGACAGTTCACTGTCCGGTCCGCCGTACTGGGCCATCAGAAATTTTGCCATGCCTATGTCATTTCTGAAAACCCGTACCGGGTACTCCAGTTTTTTTTCATACATCCACATAGTCAATAGTCCTTTCTTATTCGTATTCTATTTCCCAGGGCCAGGGGCCCTCGATCCACTGCCAGGGACATATTTTGGGGGTGAACCCGACCACTGTCAGGGGCCCGTAAATTTGTTCATATCGCTTTACCGCGTCCAAAAGTTTGTCGCGAACTGCGTAGAAATCCCTGAGCGCCGCTTGTTCCTGGGGATGTGTGTCGAGAAAAAGGTTCAGTTCAATCGCTGTAAACTCGAGTTCCTGTATCTCCCTCAGCATTACTAACCTTTCATTCATATCTTAGTTCACCTCTTTTTTAGTAGGGGTAAGGGCTGTAGAGTTCCGGGAAAAGCGTGCCCTTTTCCAATGCTTCCGCGGGGCTGAAAATTTGTCCGTACTTCTGCCATATTACATAAGCCTGGGCGAGGCGGACAGGCGGGTAAAACCCGGTTGCCTGGATGTCCTGGGCGGCTTCAGACTTTATATTTTCGGCCGTCTGCTCATTTTTATTATCTGCTGGCTTCCTGTAAAACGGCTGGGCTTTCCATCTGCACATGTAACTACCTCCTTTTTTACCAAACTTTCTCATATAATAGATTATGTATAACTGTATGGAGTGTTACGGAAAGGGAGGAGGATAAAAGAAAAAACCGGGAGATTTTTCTCCCGGCTCTACAAGAATTTTTGAAAGAAGTCCAGTATCTTAAAACGGTATTCCACGGCCACCACTTCTTCTGGTGCTGGCGCGCTGTCTTCACCGCCGCCTGCAGTTATTTGCAGGACAGCGAAGGGCGGACTGGGGGGGGCCTTGCTGTCCGGCCCGGTGCTATCTTGGGCGATATCCTGGATATTGGCGCTGTCCGGCAGCTTGCTGTTCTCTATCATCCTGGTCATATCCACAAAGCACAGGGGCGGAAAGAGGACGCACCACCAGTTCGCCCCGGAACCGGTTCCGATGGTCACCCGCACGGCTTCATAATCCCCGGCGGGGAGAATAAAAGGCCCGTAGTGTTTGGTAGGGAAAGAAAAGCTGTTCAATTCCACTTTGACCGGGTAGTCTTTCCCTTCGGCCCGGATCTTGCGGGCAGCAATTTGCCGGATGACGTCCAGGTTGGCTTCGGCGATAATCCTGGCCGAGTCAACATTTTCGGCCTGGCAAAAGGCAGGGCCGACAGCGGTAACGATTTCATCCCGGACCTTTCTTTTAAGCTCCTGGTCCTCGCTGCTGTCGCTGTTTGATATCACGTGCAGCCTGATTAAGCTGTCGGGCGCATATACCGTTTCGGTATCTTTATAACCCAGGCCCGGTGTCAGAGAGATAATTGCCAGTAAGGCAAGGCCGGCCAGAACAGGCGCAAATCTGATTTTCAATGTTCATACCCCGATTCAGAGTTGATAACTAGCTATAGTATTGCCAGCCGCTGTTAACATTAACACGGTGAAATAAAAAATATAATTTTGATCCGGTTTGGCCCCCATAATTTTTAGAGGCAGCGTATAATTATATTAGGAGATATTTCAATACATGGGTGGTGATGGAAATTTTTATATAAAAATTATTAGAAGAAGGAGGTAAATTTATTGTTCAGGAAAGGCGCGTTTACAGTGGTTTTGGTCATGCTCCTGATCCTGGGGCTCACCGCGGCGGCATCCGCCAACCCGGGTAAGGGCAATAACAAGGGGTGGAAGTTTAAGGCTAAAAATAATTGGAAAGCAGTTGAACTGACTGACATCAGCTCACATTGGGCGGAGCAGCCGATTCGGCATATGTGTTCGATAGGGTTGATTTTCGGTTATCCCGATAAGAAATATATCCCAAACGCCCCTGTGAGCAAGTACGAAGCGTTGATGATGATATGCAGGGCTGCCGGTTTTGACCCGGATGCGGATGAATCCTGGGAGCGAAAGTGTGAAGACTGCCTGGAATTTGCCCTTGATGAGGGTATTCTGGATGAAGATGATGACTTTGCAGGCTGGAAGCCGGCCAAACGTTATGAAGTGGCGGTGTGGTCAATAAGGGCGATGGGTATGGACGAGGACGGCGGCGGCCTGTCATTCCGGGATATTGATGATATGCCGGCGGACGCGCGGCTTTATATCGGCGTCATGTCCAAGCACAAATACATGGTCGGGTACCCCGGCAACTTCTTCCAGCCCAACAAGCCGGTGACCAGGGCTGAAATGGCGAATATCCTGTACCTGATGATGAGTGACTGGCCGGATTACTACGATGACGGCGACCTCAGGCTGTCAAGCCTCGACCCTAGGGACGGGGAGGATAATGTGGACCCGGACACCGATGTGCTGGCCGCCAGGTTTAACATGGATATCGAGGCGGTCGACGACCTGGAGGACGTAAAAGATGGAATAAGAGTAAAGAACGTGACTGACGGTGATTATGCTGACATCGACAGTGTGTCTATCGATGGCAATAAGCTGACCATAGAGCTGGACGATCCCCTGGCAGATGACTGCCTGTACCGGGTAACGATTAAAAAGGATATTATCGAGTCGGAAGACGGGGACGAGAGCTTTGGCGGGATCAGCGGCAGCGAGTGGGAGTTCAGCACTTTCGACGGCGGCGAACTGGACCTGGAAAGCCTTGACCCTGAAGACGGAGAGGACAATGTGGACCCGGACACGAGAGTGCTCAGGGCTGAATTTAACAATGATATAAGTGTGGTTTCAGGCAAAGGTCTGCTAAGCGCTGTAAGAGTATACAACGTTGACCGCGACCGCTATGAGGACGTCGATAAGGTTGAGATAGACGATGATACCCTTATCATCACCCTTGATGACGAACTGGGAGCGGGGGATACATTTGAAGTAACTATCAGGCCCGGTTACCTGGAAGATGATGATTCTGGAGAAGATTATGGCGGGATCTCCGGTGATGACTGGCGCTTTACAACTGATTAAACAATCGGGGACATTCCTCGGCCCATGAGCCAAGCTCCAAATAGAGGTGTGTCCCCATTCCTTGTTTCGACGCTGCCGCAAGAGAGCAGCCGGTTTCAACACCATAAACTTTGCAGAAGTTATTTGTTGCGACAAGGGGACGGTTCGACGGTTCCTTTGTCGCTTTCTTGTATACAATAGTGCGACAAGAGAACCGTCCCCTTGTCGCACTAAAAATTTATAAAAATTTTAAAATATTTTAAAATATTTTTAACCAGGAGAAGGAATTATAATTATAATGTAGAAGGTTTGTAATTACTTTGTACACTGTTTGTAGCTATTACGATATTCAAGGCAGGAGCCGGCGGTTATGAAAATTGAGATCAGGGGCGCCGAAAGGCTGAGTTTCCGCGAGCGGCAGGTAGTGACGCTGAAAGAAATGGGTTACTCAACAGACCGGATTGCCAGGCAGCTGAATTTAAGCCCCAGTACTATATCAACTTTATATAACCGGGCCCGGACCAAAGGCTACGAAGTGGTTATCATTATCCCGGGCCAGAACCTGGCCCTGTTTGGGATCGATGAGGAAGAGGAGGAGAAAGTTTGAGCCAGCCGCTGAGGAAAGAGGAAATATTTTATTCCCGCCCGGAGCAAACCGAACCCCGGAAAAGAGCCAGGGCCAGGAAATCCTTCAGCATCTCCAGAAGCAGGCTTCCGGCCGTAGTGCTGTCCCTTCTTTTAGTATACCTGGTTATATCGTTTTGTTCCCAATTCAGCAAGCTTTACGTTATGCAGAGAGATGTGCAGAACATCCAGCAGCAGGTGCAGGAAATGCAGCAAAAAAACGCCGCCCTGCGTGAAGAGCTGCGCCTGGCGCAAAGTGACGCTTACATCGAAAAAGTTGCCAGGGAACAGATTGGCCTGGTAAAATCAGGTGAAACAAGAGTCGTTACCGTTGCTCCGGGAACCGAGCTGCCGGTGGTTGAAGCCCCTTCCGAACAAAATATTG
>CAZPXL010000037.1:0-12487 GCA_964591005.1 uncultured Eubacteriales bacterium | reverse complement strand
TACGAATATTTCCTGGGCAAGTTCGGCTCCAGCGAGGGCGAATTCTACACGCCGCCGACCATCGTCAAGCTGCTGGTCGGCATGATCGAGCCGTACAAGGGACGGGTCTACGACCCCTGCTGCGGCTCCGGGGGCATGTTCGTGCAGTCGGCAAAGTTTGTCGAAGAGCACCAGGGCCGGAAAGACGACATCTACATCTACGGCCAGGAGTTCACCGCGACCACCTGGAGGCTGTGCAAGATGAACCTGGCCATCCGCGGCATTGACGGCAACCTGGGCGGCAGGGACGCGGACACCTTCGGCAATGACCTGCACAAGAACCTGAGAGCGGACTTCATCCTGGCCAACCCGCCCTTCAACGTCAGCGATTACACCCTGATCCCGGACGACGCCCGCTGGAAGTACGGCATTCCGCCGGCCAACAACGCCAACTACGCCTGGATCGAGCACATCATCAGCAAGCTCTCTCCTAACGGCGTGGCGGGCTTTGTGCTGGCCAACGGCTCCATGAGCACGTCCACAAAAGCGGAAGCGGAAATCAGAAAAAATATCATTGAAGAAGGCAAGTTGGTGGACTGCATCGTCACCATGCCGCCCAACCTCTTCTACAACGTGACCATCCCGGTCTGCCTGTGGTTCCTCTCCCGGAAGAGGGAAAACAGGAAGGACAAAATTCTCTTCATCGATGCCCGCAGGATGGGGACGATGGTGACCCGCAAGCACAGGGAGCTTTCCGACGAGGAGATAGCGAAGATCTACAACACTTACCACAGCTGGCGCGATGGCAGGGAAGATTACGAAGACGTGCAGGGCTTCTGCAAGTCCGCATCCATAGATGATGTGAGAGGGCACGAGTACATCCTGACTCCGGGCAGGTACGTGGGAATCGAGAAAGCGGAAGAAGACGGCGAACCGTTCGAGGAGAAGATGGCCAGGCTTACCGAGGAGCTAGCCGAGCTGTTTGCCAGGTCCCACCATTTGGAGGAGGAAATCAGGCGGCGGTTGGGGGCGATCAGGTATGAGTTCTAGTGTATGGAGCAAGGTAAAGCTTGGCGAAGTAATAAATTTCAAGAATGGCAAAAAAAGACCTGATGGTTTTGGTAGCATACCAGTATATGGTGGCAATGGAATACTAGGATTCACAAACGACTTTAACTTTAAAAATATAGTTATAATTGGCAGAGTTGGAGCCTATTGTGGAAGTGTGTATTTTGAGCCAGGGATATGTTGGATTTCTGATAATGCCATTTCAGCAAAACCTATTAATAATAATAGCGTTAAATATGCTTATTATGTATTGAAATCATTACAGCTTAATGAACGTAGAATAGGAACAGGACAACCTCTTCTAACTCAAAGTATTTTAAATAATATTGATACATTTTATCCGGGTATAGATGAGCAGGAAGCCATCGCAGCCACTCTCTCTTGCCTAGATGACAAAATCGAGCTCAACAGCAAGATCAACAAAAACCTTGAGGAGATGGCTCAGGCGATATTTAAGAGCTGGTTTGTGGATTTCGAGCCCTTTCAGGATGGGGAGTTTGAGGAAAGTGAGCTGGGAAAAATACCGAAGGGGTGGAGAGTAGGGGTATTAGATGATGTTGCATATATAACAATGGGTCAATCACCAAAGGGTAGTAGCTATAATGAAAATAAAGAAGGTAAAGTATTTTATCAGGGTAGGACGGATTTTGGGAGTCGTTTTCCTAAAGTTAGGTTGTATACGAGCGAACCTAAAAGAATGGCAAGTAAAGGAGATGTTTTGTTAAGTGTTAGAGCTCCAGTTGGCGATGTTAATGTTGCCTACGAAGATTGTTGTATTGGTCGCGGTTTAGCATCTTTCAGGAGCAAAAATAGTTGTAGTTCCTTTTTATTATATCTGTTATTAAATTTAAAGGAAAGGTTTGATGTATACAATGGAGAAGGTACAGTATTTGGTTCAGTTACTAAAGATACTTTAAATAATATACAAATTATTATCCCAAAAGAAGATATTATATTACAATTTCAAAAGAATATTCAAAAATTAGATAATTATATAGAAATAAATTCTATTCAAAACAGAACTTTACAAGCATTAAGAGATTCACTTCTCCCAAAACTTATGTCCGGTGAAATCCGCGTTCCCGTTGAGGAGGTGCAGTAAATGGTTGAAGGCAAATTTTACGAGTCCCACCTGGAAGAAGCCGCTTTGGAGTGGTTTGAGGAACTAAATTATGAGGTCGTCTTCGCGCCGGATATTGCGCCGGACGGGGATTATCCCGAACGCGCAGACTACAGCGATATAATCCTGGAAGAGCGGCTAAAGGATGCGCTGGCCAGGATCAACCCCGGGCTGCCGGGCTACGCCATCGAGGACGCCAGCAGGCAGATTATGGTCCCCCAGAGCCCCAGCCTGCTTATGAACAACAGGGCTTTCCAGAAGATGATCACCGACGGCATCGACGTCCAGGTGAAGCAGGCCGACTCCGGCTACCGGATTGAGAAAGCCTATGTTTTCGACTTCGAAAAACCGTCAAACAACGAGTTCCTGGTGGTCAACCAGTTAACCATTGTGGAGCACGGCGTGGAAAAGCGCCCCGACGTGGTAGTCTTCGTTAATGGCGTCCCACTCGTGGTCATCGAGCTGAAGAGCGCCAGCGATGAGAACGTGGACATCACCGACGCCTACAACCAGCTGCAGAACTACAAGGCGGCCATCCCTTCATTATTTACTTACAACTCCTTTATGGTCACAAGCGACGGGATCAATGCCAGGGCCGGCACGCTGACCGCGGACGAGGACCGCTTCATGGCCTGGCGCACCATCGACGGTGATGACGTGGCGCCAAAATTCATTCCCCAGCTGGAAGTGCTGATCAGGGGGATGTTTGAGCGGGAGCGCTTCCTCGACATCATCAGGCACTTTGTGCTGTTCCAAAATGACGGCGCAGAATTTATAAAGATACTGGCCGGCTACCACCAGTATCACGCGGTGAACAAAGCCGTTGAGAGCACCAAACGGGCCACTATGGAACAAGGCGACAGGCGTATCGGCGTTATCTGGCACACTCAGGGCAGCGGCAAAAGCCTGTCTATGGTGTTCTACACCGGTAAACTGGTCATCAGCGAGGAGCTTGAAAACCCCACCATTGTGGTCATTACCGACCGTAATGACCTTGACGACCAGTTGTTCGGCACCTTCCTCAAGAGCAGGGAGTTGTTGAGGAGTACGCCGGTACAGGCGGAAGACAGGGTCCACTTAAGGGATTTGCTGAACAACCGCACCAGCGGGGGAATCATCTTCACGACCATACATAAATTTGCCCCCTTTGACAATGTGATTAAAGAAGATCCGCAGGATTACCAGACCCTGGGCAGGGTCGCGGAAGGTCTGGCTGATTACGGCGGGAGCGTCGTGCTCACAGACCGGAAAAACGTGATCGTCATTGCTGATGAAGCCCACCGCAGCCAGTACGGTTTCGGGGCGACAGTGGTGAAGGGCAAGAACGAAGCCGAAGTAAAATACGGCTATGCCAAATACATGCGTGACAGCCTGCCCAACGCTTCCTTTATCGGCTTTACAGGCACCCCGGTGGAGCTCACCGACAAGAACACGAAGGCGGTCTTCGGCGACTACATCGATGTCTACGACATGACCAGGGCGGTGGATGACGGCACCACGGTGAAGATCTTCTATGAAAGCAGGATTGCCAAACTTGATCTGCCGGAGGAGATGAAGCCGAAGGTCGACACCGAATACGAGGAGATCACCGAGTACCAGGAATACAGCCAGAAAGAGAAGCTGAAGAGCAAGTGGGCCAGGCTTGAGGCCATCGTCGGCGCGGAGCAGAGGGTTAAGCAGATCGCCAAGGACATCGTGGAACATTTTGAAAAGCGGGAGCAAGCCCAGGAAAACGAGGGCGGCAAGGCCATGATCGTGGCCATGAGCCGCCGGATCGCCATTGACCTCTATAAGCAGATCGTCGTGCTGCGCCCCGACTGGCACAGTGATGACCTGATGTCCGGCAAAATCAAGGTTGTCATGACAGGCAGCTCGTCCGACCCGGAAGGCTGGCAGCCTTTCATCGGCACCAAGGCCAACCGCGAGGCGCTAGCTAAACGCATGAAGGATAGGAACGATGAGCTTAAACTGGTCATCGTCCGCGACATGTGGCTCACGGGGTTTGATGTGCCCAGCATGCACACCATGTACGTCGACAAGCCGATGAGCGGCCACAACCTGATGCAGGCCATCGCCAGGGTAAACCGCGTCTTCAAGGACAAGCAGGGCGGCCTGGTCGTTGATTACATCGGCATTGCGGAAAACCTGAAAGAAGCTCTCTCCCAGTACACGGAAAGCGACAAGAAAACGACCGGCGTGGACACAGATGTGGCGTCCCAGATCCTGCTTGAAAAATATGACCTGATTAAGGAACTGCTGCACGGCCACGACTACAACAAATTTTTTGCCGGCAAGCCCAGCGCGAAAATGCAGGCCATTGTGGAGACAGTGGATTACATCATCGGGCTGCGCGAGGACAGAAAGAACGATTATATCAGGCTGGTGACGGAGATGGCCAGGGCGTACTCCCTGTGCGCAACAACGAGTGTTGCCGAAAAGCTGAACGTGGAGGTCGGCTTCCATAAAGCGGTCAAGTCTTGCATCATCAAGATGATCGCCGATGACAGCAAGAAGAAAACACCCACCCAGCTTGACGCTGAACTGAACCAGCTGATCTCAAAAGCCATTTCCTCCAACGAAGTGGTGGATATACTGGGCTCCCTGGGACTGGCAAAACCAAATATCGCTATACTGTCTGACGAGTTCCTAGAAGAAGTGAAGGGTATGAAGCAGAAGAACCTGGCTGTCGAGTTGTTGAGCAGGCTGCTGAAGGGCAACATTAGGACATTCTCCCGGCGTAACCTGGTGCAGTCAAAGAAATTTTCGGAGCTGCTGGAGGCCGCGATCAGGAAGTACCAGAACCGGGCTATTGAGACGACCCAGGTCATCATGGAGCTGATCGAGCTCGCCAAGAAAATCAGCGAGGCAGAAAAACGCGGGGAGAGGACAGGGCTGACTCCGGATGAACTGGCTTTCTACGACGCCCTGGCGGAAAACGAATCTGCCAGAGAGATCATGGGCGAAGAGATATTAAAACAAATCGCCAGGGACCTGACCACATCAATTAAGAAGAACATCAGCGTCGACTGGGCGATCCGTGACAGCGTGCAGGCAAAGATGAAAATGACCATCAAGCGGTTGCTGAAGAAATACGGCTACCCACCGGACAAGAGGGCTAAAGCGGTAGATATCGTTATGGAGCAGACCAAGCTGATGTGTGAGAATGAGAGCAGTTAGGGGAACTGAATGAATAGGCAGAATGATGATTTCTTAAACCAAAGTATCTCAATGGTATTTACTTATATCGAATTGAGTGTTCCAAACAAGGCAGATGAAGGCAGGTTGTTTACTATGGAGAAATTCGAACTTATCGATGAGGACTACTATGCTATTGATATTGCAATAAAAAGTATCCGCCGTTTTCTAAGACATCCGAATATCACAGCACGACAAGTAATTGGATTGGGGAATGCCCTGTATGCACTTAAAAGATTGCCGTTAGTTACGCCTGGTTCTTTCTCTGAATTTGGTCTTGTCTATCAAAAAGGAACAGAAGAATCCAATGAAATGCGACACATTACTTTTAAAATATCCGAATCTGAATTTGAAATATCCAAAGGCGGCAGTTATTACGACATGTCTGTGGGCAGTGACAGCGTTTCTGAGCCAGGGTGGTTAGTAGATCTTGATGGCAGTAGAGACACAGAATGTGACCTTTGCTACATCGAGGATTCTATTGAAGAATACTTAAACCTTGGAGCTGAAATATATGTTGATGATTCGTCCGAAATTAAGTTTGAATAAGATTTGATATAACATATTGAAATAGCTAAAAATTTTTTAAAATAATAAAAAATATTTAATGACAAACTTTTGTCACTAGCCTAGCTTAATCTAAAATTAAGTCATTTTTCAATTTTGTGAAGGAGAACACAATGCCTCAATCATTGCAAATTGGCTGGATTGATTACGGCAGCCGTGACAGGAACAAAATTCTTTCTATCCTTAGCCTGCTGTCTGCTCCGGAAGCAGTTGACGAGCTCGGAATCGGAGTTGTGCGGGACGGCTTCGCAGATCTTCTATTTCCCGGCACATCGACGATTCAGACCAGGGCAAAGTATTTTCTGCTTGTGCCCTACATCATGATGGAGCTGGAGCGGGAAAACATTCTTAATTCCAAAGTATTTCTTGACAGGCTGTCGGGCGAAGAAATTGCGTTAATAAGCATACTCAAGAAGGACAATGCTGAAGGTGTCATCGGCGGGCGCTCAGGCGAGAAACTGCAGAGAAAGCCGTCGAGCATCTATTGGAACGGGCTAAACACCTTTGGTGTCTTTCAAAATTATTCAAGGCTTTCGTTGAATGGCTATGTACGGGCTGTCTGTGCTCTGAAAAGAGAAAAAGGATTGCTGTCCGCCTCGGGACATATAGACAAAGGCGAGGGGACTGACGACGCTGACAAGATGTACTGCGGCACCAGCGGATTTTGGCGGGTTCCGCCGCCGCCCGAAAACTGGCGTGAAAGTGTAACTATTGAACTCACTGATGAAGAAGCAGGTTTTCTAAGGGACAGAATTATTAAATCCGAGCATTCAAAAGACTCCCTTCTTGCCTATATCCTGCGTAACAACCTCTATGAGGTAATAACTTTTGATGACATATCTATTATCGGAAAGAAAATTGAGCTTCCGCAATATATCAAAGAAGATTATGAAATGGCGCAGAGGTTCGCTAAATTCATCTATGGTGCTAATATCCGCTACAATGTGATACTGTCCGGCGGGCAGAATGATGAAGCAAATGTAGAATGGGATATCTGGTATGGTTCAGTGACCAATGGCTTTATTCAAAATTATGATATTTACGAAGCTGTCAACCGCCTTTCTATCAGCAGGCACAATCGTGCAAGACTGCTGCCCTTTATAGACAAATGGAAGAAAGCTTTACTTTCCGGGTGTGTTGCAGTGATGGATAACCTCATAATCGCCCGCGAAATAGAGCTGAAGGGCAAGGAACGGGCCAAGCTGAACAGTGAAAATACAAGCTGGCAGGATGGAGTATGGCTGGGAGGCGGGAGGCTGCAATACCGCTTCCGCAACACGCGCAGGCTGATTGAGGATATCTGCAATGGACTGGGGGGCGATAAAAATGTTTAAACCCGCCGAGGACAGGCTTGATTACGCAAGTATTCTGGTGCCCCCTGCCGGCTACAAGTGTGAATTTGCCATTGGAACAACATACTCCCTTGACCTGGAAGCTTTGGTCGGTGTGCCCCTCGCCCTGTTCCTTGGGGAAGAGATGGACGGAACGCTGCTTGAAAACCCGGTATATGTATTGGAGGCCCTGCGCAAGAGCGCGGACAAGTTTGCCTTGTTTTGCGAGGGCGGGCAGATCAAAGTGCCGAATAAAGCAAACCCGGTGTTTGCTTTGCTGGAGAGCAGTATTTTTGAGGTATCCTTGAAAAACGAAAAGTCCTTTCACCCAAAGG
This sequence comes from uncultured Eubacteriales bacterium, assembly GCA_964591005.1. Lineage (GTDB taxonomy): Bacteria > Bacillota > Desulfotomaculia > Desulfotomaculales > Pelotomaculaceae > Syntrophopropionicum. Next base: position 4,892 of record CAZPXL010000037.1, on the reverse strand, counting down.
TGTGGCTGATCAAGTATATGGACGCCAATGAGAAGGAGCTTTATCGTTTTATCGTCCTGAGCCGCAACCTGACCTTTGACCGCAGCTGGGATGCGGCGGTTGTTCTGGAGGGGGAAGTCAGCGGCCGGAAAACCCTTAAAAACCGACCGCTGATAGATTTTTTAACATATCTTCAGGGAAGCACCAATGATAGAAAGAAGAAAAAATTAATCGGCAGTATTGCCGGGGAACTTTCAAATGTGCATTTTAAGACGGGGGACAAGCGTTATTCTGATTTTTCCTTCCTCCCACTTGGTATAGGTGAGGGGTATAACAAGGATTCCACGGGCCTTTTTGACAATTACCAGGACCTGCTGGTGTTTTCCCCTTTCCTCAGCAGGGATACTGTACTGGAGTTGGACGGTTTGTCGCTTAAAAACGCGCATAAAACGCTGATAACCCGTCGACCGGAAATAACTAAGCTAACCAACGAGTTGCTATCCAGTTTTGAATGTTATTGTCTCAAAGACACGGTAGTTGACGGCGAGGAAGCTATCAGCGAATCAGAAGGTGCTGCAGACCTGCAAAAGCAGGATATACACGCCAAGATTTATTTCAAAACAAAGTACGGCGAGCACAATATCTATATCGGGTCGGCCAATTGCTCCAAGAGCGCGTGGAACGGCAATGTAGAGTTTATGCTGAGACTAAAATATGAAAAATGGGGCTTTCGGATCTCGCAAGTCATCGATGAGCTTTTTGGCAGAAAAAATAAAGACTATGATGAGAGGCAGAATCCTTTTGAGCGGGTTATCGCCGTTCCTGAAGGTGCGGTGGAAAAGGAAGATATTCAGGAACTTCTGCAAAAAGCTATAAAAAGGCTCTGCCGCTCCAGGACAAGTGCCCTGGTTATAGAAAACAACGGCAAATATGATATCAACATTCAGTTTGACAGACGGTTTATATCCGCTGACGTGGATTTGACCATCGCCGCCCTTGGCGGGGGTAAATTCGTAAAGATCGGGAGCACGGCTCTTTTACCCGGATTATCACTATTAGAGATGGGTGAGTTTTATATTGTAACAGCAAAAATTGGCGAAGACAGCCTGCGCCGGGTCATTAAAATCCGCACTGAAGGCATCCCGGTTGAAAGGGACGGCATGGTATTCAAGAGTATCATCAAAGACCAAAACACCTTCCTGCGTTACGTCGCTTTTCTGCTTTCTGATGACTACCTGCTGGCCGCGTTGGAGCAGGCCGGGCAAAAGGCAGCGTCGGCAAAAGGATGGAATCTGCATGGCTATGACATGCCGGTGCTCTATGAAAACATGCTGCGTGCTGCAGCCAAGTCCCCCGAAAAACTGCGGGAGGTCGACGCGATTATCCAGCGGTTGAATGATAAGGAAATCGTACCGCCCGAATTTGAAAAGTTATACACTACCTTTTTGAAAGCGAGCAGGAGGATAAAGACGTGACTGAGTTATTGAACAAGGAAAAGCAGATCCTCTCCGGCCTTAAAGATTTCCAGAGGGCAACAGTGGAAAGGATATTTTCTCTCTTTACCAACGGGCGCAGCCTTGTGCTCGTGGCAGATGAAGTCGGTCTCGGCAAAACGCTGATCGCCAGGGGTGTGATAGCTAAGACTGCTGTTTACCATAAGCAAACTTTAAATGATGATTTATTCAAGGTTGTATATGTCTGCTCCAACCAGAGTATTGCCGCGCAGAATCTCTCCAAGCTCAGAATTAATGAGAGCGACAGCGTGGAGGGCCTTTCAGATACCCGGCTGTCCATGCAGCACCTAAAAATCTTTAAAGATGAGATGGAACACAAAAAGAAAGAAAATTACATGCAGTTGATCCCGCTGACGCCGAACACATCTTTTAATATGACCGGGGGCAGCGGCAGCGTGCAGGAACGCGCATTGATTTATGCTGTACTACACAGGTATAAACCTTTGGCCGTATACAAAGATGAATTAGAGATATTGATGATTGATAATGCCACTAGGAGCTGGCACGCATGGGCAAGAGACTGGTACGAGAACCAGGTTGCCGCTTGCGACAAGGATAGTGGCGGGCGTTACCTCCAAACTGTTTTAGTAAGTGTGGACAGCTATTTTTCCAAGCATAATGGCCTGCTGTCAGAGATAACAGATTTTTGCAGCAAAATACGCATGAGCGGACGCAGGCAAAGCGGGTCCTATCCAATCATCCACAAACTTCGCCGCATGATGGCCGAAATAAGTGTAGGGCTATTGGACGCTGATCTGGTTATTATGGACGAATTTCAGCGCTTTCCGGAGCTTATCAGGACCGATGCGGACAATGAGACCGCCATGTTGGCCCGGCGCTTTTTCAATGCGGCCAAGCGCGACAATGAAAAAGTAAAGATCCTGCTGCTTTCGGCAACTCCATACAAGCTATACTCCACTCTGGAGGAAATAAATGAAAACCAGGCGGACGAGCACTACCGCGAATTCATACAGGTGACTGATTTCCTGTTTGAAAGCGACCCTTTAAAAAAGGCTGAATTCCGGCAGGTGTGGAGGGATTATTCGATATCACTGAATGAAATAGGCACAACAGATCTGACGGTCCTGGCCGCCAGGAAAAACAGTGCCGAGGATGCTCTCTACCAGGGCATCTGCAGGACAGAGCGTCTGGTAGTCGAAGGCGCCGGCAAGTTTGTAGATATAGAGACTGCAAAAAGCAAATTGGATATTTCCGAAGAAGATATACTTTCCTACATCAGGGCCGATAAACTGCTCCTGGATATAGGTCTAAAGGAACATATACCGGTTGATTATATAAAGTCTGCCCCATATATCCTTTCCTTCATGGAGCATTATAAACTCAAAGAAAAGGTTTACTCATATTTTAAGAAAAATCCCGACAAGCTGAAACTGGCACGCAAACCGGAGCTGTGGGTAAACGAGGATTTGATTGCCGGGTACAAAAAGCTGCCCAACACCAACACCAGGCTGAAGAGGATAAAGGAAGAAGCTTTGCCTAAAGGCGCGGAAAGGCTGATCTGGATACCCCCCTCCAAGCTGTACTATGAGCCGGGCGGGGCGTTCTCAGGCCTAAAAGATTTTTCAAAGGTCCTGGTGTTTTCCGCATGGGAGATGGTGCCCAGGGCTGTTGCGGCCATGCTTTCATATGAAGCTGAGCGGCTGACGGTAGGTGAGTTGGTCAAAAAATCACCCAACCCCGAGCGAGAGAACCGTAGCTATTTCCCGCCTAGAAAAAAAGTGCGGTTTCCTTCACCCCGCCTTAAATTCAACATGCGTGAAGGCGCACCCGCTTCAATGGCGCTCATGGCGCTGCTGTATCCCTGCGTTACACTGGCAAAACTATATAACCCGGTCCAGGCGTTGAACCAGGGGCTGACCAGAAGGCAAATTGAATTAGATCTGCGTAAGAAGATTGAAGACCTGTTGGATGCAATTGTTTTTACACCTAAGAAAAAAGGCGGTTATGACGAAAGCTGGTACTATATAGCGCCGTTACTTTTTGACAGGCATGAAAAACTGATTAGATCATGGATCAATCAACTATCTTTAATTTGGGATTTTAAAAATAACGAGACAGAGGCCGCCGCTGAAGACGATGACCGGAATGTTCTGGGAAAGCATTTTGACGAATTGCGGCTTGCTTTTGAAAAAGCAGATAAGCTGGAACTGGGACGGAAGCCGCGGGATCTTGTAAAAGTGCTGACCAGGATGGCCATGGCTTCGCCGGCAGTATGCGCCCTGCGTTTATTCGGACCGAATCTGCCTGAAGCCCCGGCTTTGTCGGTACGCCTTGCCAAAACACTTATCGACCGGTTCAATTTACAGGAGGCCACCGCCATAGTCGAGCTCTGTTATGGTCCTGACGATCCACACTGGCAAAATGTGCTGAGGTATTGCACCGATGGTAATTTACAGGCAGTGCTTGACGAATATGCGCATATCCTCACTGACGATAATGGATTGGTGTATGCTTCACCGGAAAAAAGATCGAAAACGCTTTGTGAAAAGATGTGCGCCTCTTTCAAAACACACACGGCAAGTTATAATGTGGATACATACCGTAAGTTTCGCGACCGGATCATGAAAGGTGAAAAGCATAACACCGGCAGTGAAAAAGGTGAATTGCGTTTCATAAGGATGCGGTCAGGATACGCTGCCGGTTTTTATGACACAAGAGGTGAAGGCAAAAGCCTGCAGCGCAAGGAAAGCCTGCGCCTGGCTTTTAATTCTCCCTTCCGTCCCTTCGTACTGGCAACCACGTCCATTGGACAGGAGGGACTGGACTTCCATTACTACTGCAGGAAAATTGTGCACTGGAACCTGCCCTCCAACCCGATTGATCTGGAGCAGCGCGAGGGGCGGATTAACCGGTACAAGTGCCTTGCCATACGGCAAAACATTGCAAATAAATATGGTTATAAGGGCTTTAATGAAGATATCTGGCGCGAGATGTTTGAAAGGGCCAACCAGGAGGAAAAGCGTGGCACATGTCCCGAACTGGTGCCTTTTTGGTGCCTGCCGGACCATGACAAGATGATTAAAATCGAGCGGATTGTGCCGATGTATCCTTTGAGTAAGGACCAGGCAAAATATGGACGGCTGATTAAAATACTGTCGCTCTACCGTCTCAGCCTGGGACAGGCGCGGCAGGAGGAATTACTGGAATATGTCCTTCAGAGCCAGCTTGACGAGGAACAAATCAAAGAACTGTTTATCAACCTGAGCCCATATTTCAAGGAGCAGGTTTGTTCAGACTGAAGTAAATTACGAGGCTAGCTGACGAGAACCAGGAATAGGTTGAGTCTGTGGTTTAAGTTTCAAGAGCGCAACAGTGTTGCGCTCTTGGAGTCTGTAAAATAATTTGTGTAAACCCCAAAATGATACGTTACAATTAACT
>CAZPXL010000036.1:0-13098 GCA_964591005.1 uncultured Eubacteriales bacterium | reverse complement strand
CATGGTTGGAATCCAGAGCCCGCAAACAGGTGACAGGGCAGGTGACCGAGAACCGTCCCCTGTCACCTGGAACGCGATTTTCTGCACCTTCTGAATTGACAAAGAAGCAAATTTTTCATAAAATGATGGTCAGAGTTCCTCTATCTTGCAAAGCGATGACCGGGAAGAGTAGGCGCATTTGGTATACGGCAGGGAGGGAAAGCCTGGACTGAAAGCTTTCCTCGTAGACTGGCGTTGAAAAACACCCGGGAGCGGCCCCCGAAAGTGGCAAGCACGAGTAGGCCGGCCCGGCAGCCTCCGTTACGGGCATAGAGGGGAAACGCAGGTTTTCCGAAAGAGGGTGGCACCGCGGGTAGAAATATCCGTCCCTGGCTGTGCTGATGCATGGCCCGGGTTTTTGTTTTATAAAGGAGGATTTTAAATGCTTACAACACGGCCTCGCGGCACCAACGACATTATCCCGGGAGAAGTGGAAAAATGGCGTTGGGTTGAAAACCAGTTTTACCGGGTTTGCGCGCAATACGGCTACAACGAAATCAGAACACCGGTTTTTGAGCATACAGAGCTGTTCCAGCGGGGTGTCGGCGATACCACCGATATAGTGGAGAAAGAAATGTATACCTTTTTGGACCGGGGAGGCCGGAGCATCACGCTCAGGCCGGAAAACACGGCTCCCGCGGTGAGGGCCTACCTGGAAAACAAGATGTACGCGGGCCCGCAGCCGGTCAAGCTTTTTTACAGCGGGCCGATGTTCCGTTACGACAGGCCACAGGCCGGGCGTTTCCGGCAGTTTCACCAGGTGGGGGTAGAGGTTTTCGGCTCTAACGACCCGGCAGCAGACTCCGAAGTGATAGCGATGACGATGGATTTCTACGGGAGGCTGGGTTTAAATGGCCTGGAGCTGCATATCAACAGTGTCGGCTGTCCTGAATGCAGGCCGCTGCAGCGCCGGGAGCTGAAGAAATATTTTCAGCCGCACCTGGACACCCTTTGCAGAAACTGCCGGGATAGGTTTGAAAGAAACCCTTTGCGGATCCTAGACTGCAAAGAGCAGCTCTGCGCGGAAGTCGGAGCGGGCGCCCCGTCGACCCTCGACTGCCTGTGCCGTGAATGCGCGGACCACTTTGAACAGGTTAAAAAGAACCTCGATCTGTTAAATATTACTTATGTAATAGACCGCCTCCTGGTCAGGGGACTGGATTATTACACCCATACCGCTTTTGAAATCATGGCTCCTGACATTGGTGCCCAGAGCTCAATCGGCGGCGGCGGCAGGTATAACGGGCTGATTGAAATCTGCGGCGGGCCTCCCACCCCCGGCGTGGGCTACGCCCTTGGCATGGAGCGGATTATCCTGGCCATGGAGCGGCAGGGAGTTACCATGAGTACCACGTCAGTGCCCGACGTATTTGTGGTTACAGCCGGGCAGGAGGCCGCGGATGCAGCTTTTAAGCTGCTTTTCGACCTTCGCTCCGCCGGTCTTTCAGCTGATAAGGACTACCTCGGGCGCAGCCTGAAAGCCCAGATGAAATACGCGGGAAAAACCGGGGTGCGCTTTGTGGTGATTATTGGCGAGGAGGAACTGGCACGGGGCTCTGCCCTGGTGCGGGATATGAGTGCGGGAAATCAGGAAACGGTAATATTTAAAGATATTATTGGGTACCTGACACAGAAAAAACAAGACTTAATAAATGCATAGATAGAACGTATGAAATAAACTTACAACAAACTAATTAATGTTTTGAGAAAACCTGTCTTTGCAATGTTTCTTAATCATAAAAGGAAATAGATTTATATATTCAGGTATTATTTTTGAAGGGAGACAATAACGTGATTGATTTTCTAAACGGAAAAAAACGGAGCCACTACTGCAGTGATTTGAGAATTGAAGACGCGGGCTCACAGGTGACTCTGATGGGATGGGTGCAGACGCGGCGCGACCACGGAGGTTTGATTTTCGTCGACCTGCGGGACAGGACCGGCCTGGTCCAGGTGGTGTTCAGCCCGGACCTGCACAAAGAAGCATTTGAAAAGGCCGAAGGAGTGCGCAGCGAATACGTCATCTGCGTGCAGGGAACGGTAAGGGAACGCCCGGAGGGGACGGCCAATCCCAACCTGGCCACAGGGCAGGTTGACGTGATGGCCCATGAAATGAGCGTGCTGAACCGGGCCAAGACGCCGCCATTTTATATTGAAGACGGCATAGATGTCGATGAAAACCTCAGGCTGCGTTACCGCTACCTCGATCTGCGCCGGCCTGAGATGCAGGAGGCGCTCATGCTCAGGCACCGGGCGGCCAAGTCGTCCCGTGATTACCTGGACGAGAACGGTTTTCTGGAGATCGAAACGCCGGTGCTGACCAAGAGTACGCCGGAGGGGGCCAGGGACTACCTGGTGCCCAGCAGGCTCAATCCTGGCAAATTTTATGCCCTGCCCCAGTCACCGCAGCTTTTCAAGCAGATCCTGATGGTGGCCGGTTTTGACAAATATTTTCAGATCGTGCGCTGTTTCCGGGACGAAGACCTGCGGGCCGATCGCCAGCCGGAGTTTACGCAGATCGATATTGAAATGTCCTTCACGGACGAGGACAACGTGCTTGACCTCACAGAGGGCCTGATCAAAAAACTATGCCGGGATACAACCGGACTCGAAGTCGCCGGCAATTTTCCCCGCATTACATACAGCGAAGCGATGGCCCGCTACGGCTCGGACAAGCCGGATACCCGCTTCGGCCTGGAACTTAAAGACATCACCGATATAGCCGCCGGCTGCGGTTTTAAGGTTTTCGCCTCCGTCGCCGGGGCCGGCGGGCAGGTGAAGGGGATCAACGCCAAGGGCTGCGCTTCTTTCAGCCGGAAGGAGATCGACGACCTGACCGCTTTTGCGGCTATCTATAAAGCCAAGGGCCTGGCTTATTTCATTGTCACTGATGAAGGCATCAAGTCGGTCATCGCCAAGTTCTTCACCGAGCAGGAGCTGGAGCAGATCATGGTCAGGCTGGAGGCACAGCCGGGCGATTTACTCCTTTTCGTGGCCGACAAGCCAAACGTTGTGGCCGCTTCCCTCGGGGCGCTGCGGCTGCACCTGGCGGAGCAGCTCGGTTTAATCCCGGAGGGGCTCTACCATTTCCTCTGGGTCGTGGACTTCCCGCTGCTGGAGTACGACCACGAGGAGGGCCGCTACGCAGCCATGCACCACCCGTTCACCTCGCCGCGGGAGGAAGACCTGCCGCTGCTAGATAGCGAGCCGGGACAGGTACGGGCCAAAGCCTACGACCTGGTGCTCAACGGGGTGGAGGTCGGCGGCGGCAGCATCAGGATCCACCGCCGGGACATCCAGGAGCAGATGTTTACTGTCATCGGCATCAGCCAGGAGGAAATAACAGAAAAGTTCGGGTTCATGCTGGAGGCCTTTGAATATGGCACGCCGCCCCACGGGGGTATTGCCGTCGGGTTCGACCGCCTGATCATGCTGCTGGCCGGCAAGAAGACGATCAGGGACGTCATAGCGTTCCCCAAGACCCAGAGCGCCACCTGCATGATGACCCAGGCTCCCGGCCCTGTCGCCCATAAACAGCTGAAAGAACTGCATATAAAAACAAATTTAAAAAAAATCTGACCCTGTACCAGTACGGCTTTTCACTGTTCAGCAGGCGCACTTGTAAATCGACCTTTGTTGTGGTAACATAAATGTAGTAACAAACGCCCTGCTGTGTTCGTGGTCTACCCTGAAGTTTTGAGCCAACACCTTAGATAAGGGAGCCCGGACTCTGGATGTGGCTTGCACGCCTCCTCGTTGAGGACACATAAATCATCCAGGAGGGCACCCACCTGTGAGAGCAGGTTCAAACTTTTGGTGGTCACGGCATTTGTGGGGTCGTTATAAGAATTAATTCGCAGGGGTTTTCATTTGGCGGGTAAATATCTGCCAGGTTGAAAACCTTTAACTTTTGGCGAGAATAACTTATCGAGAATAACTTATCGTGAATACTTATAAATAAAGATTTATAGTTTGGAAAAGATAATATGTAACATTGACAAAGGGTTTTAAAGAAGATTATAATTTGTTTGTAATTAGGTAATTTTTCTTATGTTTAAATATATTTCTTATTAGTATTGCAAATATTAAGATAACTGGCAGATGTATAATTTAGAAAGGGGAGAGTTTCTTGGCCAGTAAAAATGTAGTTGAAATCAGTGATGAAAATTTTGAAAAGGTTTTGAGCGAATCAAAAATACCAGTGCTTGTTGATTTTTGGGCGGACTGGTGCGGCCCCTGTAAAATGATCGCTCCCATCGTGGAGGAAATTGCCGCCCAATTTGAAGGCAAAATTCTGGTAGGCAAGCTTAATGTTGACGCAAACCAAAGCGTGCCCGCCAGTATGAAAGTTATAAGCATCCCAACGATAGTTCTTTATAAGAACGGCAAGGAGATGGACCGTTCTATCGGTTATAAAACAAAAGATGAACTGAGCAATTTTATAAAGAGCCATTTATAGGATTGTTTTATAAAGCGCGTTGTGACGTGCTTTTTTTTTGCGCGGAGTGAAGGACTTTTTTAAATTGCAAAGAACAGGCGTTCGTAGTAAAATACAGTATGTGATGGTTTTGCATACCGTTAGGAGTAAATTTTAACAGCTCTCAGCTGGGAGGTGTTCCGGTGAATTTATTTGAAGTGACTATGGAAAAAAAATTGATGAAGACCGCGCCGCTGGCTACGAGGATGAGGCCGAAAACCCTGGATGAATTCGAAGAGCAGGCAGCGATAGTAGGCCGGGGGACACTTCTGAGAAGATCCATAGAAGCGGACAACTTGATGTCCGCCATATTTTTCGGCCCGCCGGGAACGGGTAAAACCACGCTGGCCAAAATAATTGCGAGTATGACAAAATCCCGGTTTGAAACGATAAATGCTGTTATGGCTGGGGTGGCTGATATCAGGAGGGTAGTGGAAGAAGCCAGGGGGAGCCGTTCCCTTTATGACGAAAAAACAATCCTCTTTATTGATGAGATTCACCGGTTTAACAAGGCCCAGCAGGACGCCCTGCTGCCCTTCGTCGAAAACGGCCTGATCACCCTGATCGGGTCAACGACCGAAAACCCCATGTTTACTGTAAACCGGCCGCTGCTGTCCCGTTCGCAGCTTTACCGCTTTGAGCTCCTTTCCCGCGAAGCCCTGGTAAAGATACTTTTGAAAGCGCTTCGTGACGAGGAAAGTGGCCTGGGGAGCTATCAGGCCGAGGTCGCCCCGGAGGCGCTTGAACATATTGCCGGGGTAGCCAACGGGGATGCCAGGGCTGCACTGAACGCACTTGAACTGGCTGTCCTGACGTCTTCGCCGGACGATGAAGGGGTAAGGCATGTCACCCTGGAAGCGGCGGAAGAAGCTGTCCAGAGGCGAGTTTTAAAATATGACCGGGCGGATGAGCACTATGATGTAATATCAGCCTTTATCAAGAGTATGCGGGGTTCCGATCCCCATGCCACCCTGTACTGGCTGGCCAGGATGCTGTATGCCGGGGAAGACCCCGGATTTATCAGCCGGCGGATAATGATCCACGCGGCTGAAGATGTGGGACTGGCGGACCCGCAGGCTCTTGTTGTCGCAGCCGCTGCCGCGCAGGCAGTTGAAAGGATCGGCATGCCCGAGGCCAGGATCATACTGGCGGAGGCCGCTCTCTATATCGCCGCGGCTCCCAAGAGCAATTCAGTGATCAAAGGCATCGGCGCGGCTTTAGGTGCTGTTGAAAATGAAAGAGCGGAACCGGTTCCTCCTCATTTAAGAGGAACCGGCTATAAAGGGGCGGCAGCCCTGGGTTCCGGCAGGGGGTACAAATATCCCCACGATTATCCCGGTGCTTATGTGGAACAGGCTTACCTGCCCGGTAACATGGCGGGCAAAACATTTTACGAGTCCTCGGCTAACGGTTTTGAATTGGAAATCAAAAAAAGATTTGACAAAAATAAATAAAGCGTTAATAACTATTAAGAATTCAAAGCTGTAAAGTCCATGGTATTGAACCCGCTTTAGTGCGTGTATCCAAACACCGTGGGCTTTTAAATTTCTTTTAAATTATTTTTAATTTGTTGAATTAAAATCTTTTAACCGGGCACAATACAATCACAAGGGTTCGTAATGGCCGAGCCAAGATTGTTACAGGGTCGAAAGGCTCTGTAATAGTCGGCCAAAGATTAATATCAGGTCGTAACGGCTTGGTATTAGTCGGCGGGCAGACTGGTGGATGTTCCGGCAGGCTCTGCAGCAGTCCGAACGATTGTTGCAGGGTCGTAAGGGATATCCATTGGTCGAGCTAAGATTATCATGGGTGTCGGATGCTGATTCCTGGGCCTGAGGTTTATAACAGTCGAAAGATTGTTATAAGCTTCCTAGATATCCATGATAGTCGAGCAAAGGTCATTATGGGTTCCGTAATGGTCCATGGCAGTCGAAAGATTGTCGTGGGCTACGTAGGGATGCATAGTGGCTGTAGCGTAGGTCATTGCGGGCTCTTAACATAGAAACCTTCCTCTTTGGAGGAAGGTTTCTTGTTGATTTTCTCAATGTATTAGAGGGTTTTTCAAATTGACAATATCCGAGTAACATGCTATGATATCCCTTGAAAATAACAAAGAAATGATTAAAGAGGGTGTGATTATTTGAGGCTTTCCACCAGGGGACATTATGGCTTGAAGGCCATGTTTGATCTGGCTCAGCATTACGGCTCAGGCCCTATTTCTCTTAAGACAGTGGCGGAACGCCAAAACCTTTCGGATCACTACCTTGAACAGTTGATGGCCATGCTTAAAAAATCCGGTTTAGTAAAAAGCATGCGCGGGGCACAGGGCGGTTATGTTCTCGCCAGGGAACCGTCGGAAATAAAAGTGGGGGATGTTATCCGTGCTCTGGAGGGTCCGATTGCCCCGGTATACTGTGTCAGCGAAAAAAACCCCGGCAGCTGTGATGAAGCCGACCACTGCATTACGCGGACAGTATGGGCGAGAGTCCGGGACGGGTTTGCCCAGTTGCTTGACTCTATCAGCCTGGCGGATATGTGCCGGGAGGCCGAAGAGTCAAATAAGAGGTAGAGTAGATGTTTAATAATGGGAGGGATTAATGTGTATACTGGAAAGGTAATGGACCATTTTGAAAACCCCAGGAATGTGGGAGAGCTGCCTGACGCAAACGGTATTGGAGAAGTCGGCAACCCGACCTGCGGTGACATCACCAAGATATATTTAAAGATTGAGGATAATATTATTAAAGATATTAAATTTAAGACTTTTGGCTGTGCTGCAGCCGTTGCTTCAAGCAGTATGCTGACGGAAATGGCTAAAGGTAAAACCATTGAGGAAGCTTTAAAAATAACAGACCAGATGGTGGCAGACGAACTGGACGGGCTGCCGCCGCAAAAACTGCACTGTTCCAATATGGCGGCAGACGCTATGCACGTTGCAGTTGAGGATTACAGAAAAAGACAAGGTGCGTGAGCATTTGACAGACAAAAAAAAGGTTGTTGTTGCGATGAGCGGCGGGGTAGACAGTTCTGTCACCGCCGCCCTGTTGTTAGAACGGGGTTATGATGTGACCGGTGTCACGATGAAGATGTGGGACACTGATAGTCCGGAGACCGGCTGCAGAGCCCTGGCTGCTGTTGAGGATGCCGGGAATATTGCCGGTAAGCTCGGCATACCCTTTCACGTGGTCGATTTCAGCACCGTATTTGAAGAAAAAGTAATAGATTATTTTACGTCCGAATACCTGCGGGGGCGCACGCCAAATCCCTGCGTTGCGTGCAACAGGCATGTGAAATTTCAGGCGCTGCTTGATAAAGCGCTGGAACTGGGCGCCTGCTGCATGGCCACCGGGCATTACGCCAGGACTGGTTTCAGTGAAGAATACGGACGCTATACTATACGCCGTCCGGTTGACCGGAGTAAGGATCAGACATACGTGCTGTATGGTCTGAATCAGCGCCAGATTGCCCACGCTTTAATGCCCCTGGGGGAATACACCAAGGAGCAGGTGAGGAGGATGGCCGCGGACTTCGGGCTGCGGGTTGCGGACAAGGCTGAAAGCCAGGAGATATGCTTTATCCAGGACGATAATTACCGTAAGTTTTTGAGAGAAAGAACGAGGGATATCAAACCGGGGCCTTTTATCAACATGCGGGGAGAGATCATCGGGGAACATAAGGGCATACCGTTTTATACCATCGGCCAGCGCAGGGGGCTCGGTATCGCCGCGGGAGAAAGGCTTTACGTGATAAAAATTGACCCGGTGCAAAACGCCGTTACCCTGGGCCCGGAAGAAGCGATCCTGGGTTCTGATTTAATCGCGGAAGATGTTAATATGATCCTTTTTGATAAACTGGAAGGTCCACTGGAAGTTGAAGCGCAGATCCGTTACAACGCCCGGCCGGCTCCGGCAACAATTAATCCCCTGCCCGGCGGCGGCGTGGGCGTGCATTTTCACAAACCGCTGCGCTCAATCACACCGGGGCAGGCGGTGGTTTTTTACCGGGACGACTACCTGGTCGGCGGCGCCACCATCACGTAAGCACACGGGGACGGTCTCGTGTGCTTTTTGCGACAGAGGGATGAGACAGAGGGACGTTCTTTTTGTCTCACCCGCAGCAACCTTACGGCGATAAAGCATGAGGTTATTCATTGATAGAAATGAGACAAAAAGAACGTCCCCTTGTCTCACCCCGCATTATTTATAAATGTTATGGACATAATAGCAAATAAAGTTTGAGAAATTGAATTATTAAATTTAGGAGGGCGACTCATTTTGAAATGCCCGGTTTGCGGCGGAAAAGCCAACGGAAAAGTCGGAGTCGACCAGTATTATTGCTGGGATTGCTGTGTTGAGTACCGTATAAATAAAGAAGGCGTTCAGATTTACGAGTTGGCCGAGGACGGGAGTCTGGTGGCGCTGGACCCGCAAAACGAATTTTTATTATAAAATTTAACTGGGGGTGGAAATATCGTGCGGGCTAGTTTCTGGAGGGGCGTTATAACCGGAAGCATCATTGGGGCGGTCATCAGCATGATGGCTGGAGGACGCCAGGGCGATATCAAAGCAATGGCGAGCAGCGGCGCCAGAGAGGCCCGGGGCAGGGCGCAAAGGGTATTCCGCGGTGTTTCGAAATCGGTAAATGACATGATTAAATGATTCAATAAAAAGTGGGGAGAATAAAATCTCCTCACTTTTTCCTTGGTGGTGAGTTTACTGGCCTGGTGGAAAGAGAAAAAGTCATGGCGCCTGCTTATACTGTCAGCCTTTGCGGCCGGTGTTGTTTGTTTCCTTTACCTGGTGCGTGGGTTGTTTTTTTCGTTTGCGCTGGCGGTCCTGCTGTCATACCTGATCAACCCGCTGGTGGGCGCCATCAGCAAAAGAGGCACACCGAGAGCCGCCGCCATCCTCTGGGCTTACCTGGCCCTGTTTCTGGTTATGGCCGGTTTCTTGATGTATGGCTTCCCCCTTATTATTGACCAGCTGAACAGTCTTGTGGAAGCGATACCGCAGTATACGGTACAGGCTCACGAAATCGCCCAGTCCGTCCAGGACCGTTACTCCGGACTGGGAATGCCTGACGGCATGAAGCAGGTGTTTGATGAAAGGATCCGCTGGCTGGAGGGAATCCTCCTGGAGCATGTAAGGAACATCCTGGCCGCCATTGTTGGGATGGTGGGCTGTATATTCAAAATAATACTGGCCCCTGTTTTGTCCTTTTATATCCTCAAAGACCTGGAATTAATCAAGAAAAAAGCGCTTTCCATATTGCCGGCGGGATGGAGAGACGATGCCGTGGACCTTTTCAAAGAGATCGACAGGGTGCTGGGAAGCTTTATCAAGGGCTATTTGCTGGTAGCCGCCATAGTAGGGGGGATGACCGCGGTGGCGATGGCGCTGCTGGGTGTCGACTTCGCCGTTATGCTTGGCCTGTTCGCGGGACTGACTGAGTTGATACCTTATTTCGGCCCCATTATCGGGGCGGTTCCCGCTGTCTGCCTGGCCCTCCTTAATTCAAAATGGCTGGCTGTAAAAGTTGCAGCCGCCTTTTTCATCATCCACCAGCTGGAAGGTAATTTCATTTCCCCCAAGATCCTGGGAGACAAGGTGGGGCTGCACCCGCTGGTGGTAATCTTCAGCCTGCTGGCGGGAGGGGAGTTGTACGGCCTGGCCGGAATGCTTTTAGCCGTCCCGGCCGCGGCGGTGCTCAGGGTAATCGTCAATTTTATTTTCTCTAAAACAGCCGCGTGGCAGTAAATTTTTCACCGGTTGGCATTGTTTTATCTTAATTCCCGTTTTCCCCTAATTTGGTTTGACACTTTACAGGAACATTTTGTATAATTATAGCGCAAAAATATAGATAAAGGCTGGGTTTACAATTGATGACGGGTAATGAAATAAGAGAGAGTTACCTCAGATTTTTTGAAAGCAAGGGGCATAAAATTTTGCCCAGCGCTTCCCTGATACCTGTAAATGATCCAAGTATCTTATGGACGGCTGCAGGGATGGTCCCTTTCAAGCCGTTTTTTACAGGTGCGGCCAAACCTGATTATACCAGGGTGACAACCTGCCAGAAATGCATCCGCACACCGGATATTGAATCAGTCGGCAGGACCGCGCGCCACCATACTTTTTTTGAAATGCTGGGTAATTTTTCATTCGGCGATTATTTTAAAGAAAGCGCCATCCCCTGGGCCTGGGAGTTCGTGACCGAGCACCTGCGCCTGCCGCCGGAGAAGCTGTGGATCACGATTTACCTTGATGATGACGAGGCTTTTGAAATCTGGCACAGGGTTGTCGGTGTCCCGGCCGAGCGTATTGTCAGGCTGGACAAGGACACCAACTTTTGGGAGATCGGCGTGGGGCCATGCGGGCCCTGTTCGGAAATATATGTGGACCTGGGTGCGGAGAGAGGCTGCGGCTCGACCGACTGTGGAGTCGGCTGCGACTGTGATCGCTACCTGGAGATCTGGAACTTAGTGTTTATACAGTTTTTCAGGGACGAGGAGGGTAATTACACACCTCTGGCCAGCAAGGGCATTGATACCGGGTTTGGTCTGGAGCGGGTGGCGTCGGTGCTCCAGGGTGTGCCATCAAACTTTGACACCGACCTGCTCAGGGAAATCATGGACTATACGGCCGGGTTGTTCGGTCTGGCATACGGCAGGGAAAATAAAGTTGACGTTGCTTTAAAAGTAATAGCGGACCACTGCCGGGCGATTACTTTCGCCATCAGCGACGGGGCGCTGCCTTCCAACGAAGGCAGGGGATACGTAATCCGGCGCCTGCTGAGGCGGGCGGCCCGTTTTGGCCGGCTGCTCGGTATTCAGGAACTGTTTCTCTACAAGGTGGGCGGGGCGGTTGTCAGCCAGATGGGCAAAGCCTACCCGGAGCTGGTAGAACGGCAGGAACACGTACTCAGTGTCATCCATAATGAAGAGAAACGTTTTTCAGAAACACTGGCCCAGGGTACGGAAATGCTGAACCGGCTGATAGAAGAAGCGAAAAAGTCAGGCAGTTCCGTAATAGCCGGAGCTGACGCTTTTAAACTCTATGATACATACGGTTTCCCCCTGGAACTCACCCAGGAAATGGCGGAAGAGCAGGGATTTACAGTAGACACGGATGGCTTCGGCCTGGCCATGGAGGAACAGCGGCGGCGGGCCCGCAGCGCCAGGCAGGAAACCGAATACATTTCAGAGCGGGGCGCATTCTTCAAGAAACTGCGGGAAGAAATGGGCGAGACGAATTTTGTCGGCTACGACTATCTGGAGGCCAGGGCCAGCGTGCAGGGGATCTTCAGAGACGGGGAAAGGTTGAAATCAGCCCAGGCAGGGGAAGAAGTGGAAATCATCCTGGATGTTACCCCCTGTTATGCCGAATCAGGCGGGCAGGTGGGCGACCACGGACGCTTGACCGCTCCTGAGCTGGAGGTAGAAATTTACGAGGTAACCAAGCCGGTTGAAAATCTTTTCGTGCACCGCGGCCGGGTAATAAACGGTATATTGCGGGAGCATGACTCCGTAACGGTACAGGTGGACGTTAACAGAAGGATGGCGGTCTGCCGCAACCACTCGGCCACCCACCTGCTGCACAAGGCTCTTAAAATGGTCCTGGGCGACCATGTCAACCAGGCCGGCTCGCTGGTGGAACCCGAGCGGCTGCGCTTCGACTTTACCCATTACGCGGCGATTGGGCCGGATGAAATAAAAAAAGTCGAGGAAATAGTAAATAACGCTGTTCTAAAAGATTTAAACATAGAAGTTTTTGAAACCTCTGTAGACGAGGCCAGGGCCATGGGAGCGGCGGCCCTTTTCGGTGAAAAATACGGAGAGCGGGTAAGAGCAATCAAGATGGGCGATTTCAGCCTGGAGCTTTGCGGCGGCACCCACCTCAGGAACACTGCCGGGGTCGGGCTGTTCAAACTGGTGGGAGAAAGCAGCGTGGGCGCCGGCTTGCGCCGGGTTGAGGCGGTAACGGGCGAAGGCGCCCTGCATTATGTAGATGCCAGGGAAGAACAACTTGCTGAAATAGCCAGGCTTGTAAAAGCGGCGCCCCACGAAGTGGTCCGCCGGGTGGAAGGCCTGTTGGAAAACAACCGGGAACTGGAAGCGGAGAACGAAGCGCTCCAGGCCAGGCTGGCCAGGTACCAGGTGCAGGACCTGATCAACCGCGTGAAAATGGTGAAAGGCGTTAAGGTGCTGGCCGGACAGGCAGCGGCGCCGGATATGGACAGCCTGCGGGGCATGGTGGACCTGCTGCGGGATAAAATTGAGTCGGGAGTAATCGTCCTGGGCAGCGCTGCCGGCGACAAGGTGAACCTTGTGGCCGCGGTCACAAAAGATTTACTGGGAAGAGGGCTGCACGCGGGAAAACTGATAAAAGAAGTTGCCGCTGTAGTAGGCGGCGGTGGCGGCGGCCGTCCCGAAATGGCCCAGGCCGGGGGCAAAGACCCGTCCCGCTTGAATGAAGCCCTGGAAAAAGCTTACCTGGCTGCAGAAAGCCAGATAAAAGAATAACCCGGCAGGATCCTGCGCTGCCGGGTTTCAAGGCTAAACATCAATAATCATGGCAATTTCCTCG
>CAZPXL010000035.1:3538-13474 GCA_964591005.1 uncultured Eubacteriales bacterium | reverse complement strand
AGAACCCCGCCAGGCGCTCGGGTTGCTCTCCAGCAGAGCCCTATCCTCCTGGCAGTTAAGAGCCATTAATATCTTAACCAAATTAAAGCTGAAATTTCCATTTACACAAAATTATTTACATACCCTTAAGGAAGCAGGAGAACCGTCCCCGTGCTTCCCCGTGCTTCCGTGCTTCCCGGATCATCATTTCCCCACTAAAAAACCGGGCACAGTTAAAGAGCCCGGGTTTTATTCAGCATTATTTTCCTGTCCACTCTTTTACTTTCTCCTGGTTTTCATTTATCCACTTGGCAGCTGCTTCAGCAGGGTCCATGCCGTTTTCAATATCAAGCATAACTGCCTCCATATCGGAAGCGGACCATTTGAATTTATCCAGTATAGAATAAACCTCAGGCTTGTCCTCCTTCAACCCATTGCGCACGATGGTGTGGATGTATTCTTCGGCGCCGAAAGTTTCCTTGGGATCCTCCAGGTATTTCAGATCCCACTTGGAGAATTTCCAATGGGGAGTCCAGCCTGTTACAACAATCCAATCCCCGTTGTCTTCCGCCTTTTTCAGGGCGGCCGCCATGCCTGCGCTGCTGCTGCTCTGTAATTCGAAGTCAAGGTTGTAATCCTCGATTGCTTGTTCCGCAGCCTTCATAATACCGGCTCCCGGCTCAATTCCGGTTATTTTTCCCTGGAATTTATCCTTAACGCTAGTAAGTTCTTCAATAGAATTAATTGTCACGTATTCCGGGACCACCAGACCGATTTTGGCTCCTTCCAAATTGGGGCCCAGGTCTTCCACTTTGTCCTTGACCTGCTCGTAGTAATCCTTGTGGGTCGCGGGCAGCCAGGCGGCAACGATACCGTCAAAATTTCCCTCGCCTACGCCCAGCCACATGGGAGAAGCATCTACCGCGGTGATCTTTACTTCATATCCTGCGTCTTCCAATACCTTTTTCACCACATTGGTGCTTGCAATCTCAGAATCCCACTGCACATAGCCAAGTTCCACCTGCCCCTTGGTTTCCTGGCCTTGTTGCTGCGCCTGCTGCCCGCAGCCGGCTATTATCCCGGCAAACAGCGCCATAGCAGTTAACAAGACGACCAGCTTTGATACCTTTCTTAACATGTGATTACCTCCTTAATTTTATTTAAACTTCATCTTGCGCTTTTCACTTAAACCCTGCGTTATCCGGTCAAGAATAATGGCCATAATTACTATTGCCAGGCCACCTTCGAATCCCTTGGCAATGTCAAGCCTGGAAATGCCCGCCAGTACCTCTGAGCCCAGGCCGCCG
This sequence comes from uncultured Eubacteriales bacterium, assembly GCA_964591005.1. GTDB lineage: Bacteria > Bacillota > Desulfotomaculia > Desulfotomaculales > Pelotomaculaceae > Syntrophopropionicum. The sequence goes on along the minus strand of CAZPXL010000035.1, from coordinate 12,188 downwards.
GCCCCGATCATGGCAGCAATGACAACCATGGAAAGAGAAAGCATAATGCACTGGTTTACACCTGCCATAATAGTAGGCAATGCCAGAGGTATCTGTACCTTGGAAAGCTTTTGCCATTCTGTGGAACCAAAGGCATCGGAAGCCTCTATCAGCTCAACCGGCACCTGCCTTATGCCCAATCCGGTGAGGCGTATCGTCGGCGGCATGGCAAACACCACCGTGGCAAACAGGCCCGGCGCCTGGCCCAGCCCAAAAAACAATACTGCCGGAATCAGGTATACAAACGCAGGCATAGTCTGCATGAAGTCCAGCAAAGGCATAATTATTTTGTGCATCAGGCTGCTCCTGGCGGTCAGGATACCCAATGGTATACCCATCAGCAGCGCCAGAGAGGCCGCGGTAAGAACCAGGGCCAGTGTTTCTATGGAGGTTTCCCACAACTGCATACTATAGATAAGGTAAAGGCCGATAGCGGTACCTATGGCTGTCTTCCGGTTGGCAATAAACCAGACCAATATAAAAACCATAATCAAAATAACCAGCGGGTGTACGGCCAGAAAAACTGTTTCAATACCTGTAACTATACTTTTTACGATTTGCGTAATTAAATCAAACAAACCATCTAAATTGATTTGGGCCCAATCAACTATCCGTTCCACCCACAGACCAATCTTCAATTTAGGCATTATTATCCCCCTCTCCTTACCATTCCGGCCAGTACCGTTTATTAACCAGTTTACCTGCCAGTGTATTATCATCCCGGATCACGGTAACGGGGAACTGTGTTTCTGCTCTACAGGAATGATATCCATAACCGGAGTGTCAAGACCGGCTTTTGGTACAACTTTAATAATTATTAAATCCCCTAAAGGGATCTATTGCATGACAACTTATGGTAGCGTATTAAGTTGTCACTTATAAAAGTATAACAAAAAAATAGTGTCCGGTAAATGATTGTAATAAAATCCTTGTCGGATGAACTTATTATTCCATTAAAAAAAAGGTAAATTCCCTTATCCTAAGACACGATGAAATTAGTCCATGTCCTTTGATAATCACTCCCAGGAGCCTCCCGGCATAGTTTGCATGAGGGGGTGTAAGCTTGAAACCGGTTTTTTTATTGTTGGCGCTTCTGGCTGCCGCGGCTGTCATGTTATTAGGGATTTGCCGCGCGGGGAAAGACCGGCGGCTGTCAAAACAGGGCAGGATAAATATAAGGATATTGGTTAAAAACCAGGAGGAATGGATGGAAGGGTTCGTCCGCAAATTATACAGGACAATTAAAGACCGCGACCGTCTGGAAGTCTATCTGGTCGATGACGGCTCAAGCGACCGGACCACCGATATCCTTAAGCGGCTGGAAAGGATATACCCTTTGCGGATTGCATTTCGCTGAAGAAGACAAAAAGATAAACAATTGCGGCCCCGTTTCAGAATTCGAGCCCGCTGTTGTTATGCGATTTGATGTAAGGGGATTGAAGGACAGGGAGCTCTTAAATGCGCCCTTATTCTGCCATCTCTCCCGCTTAAACGAAGGTAAATCTCAAGTTTTGTCGAAGTAGTCTTTACCTGTTAATTTGAGGTGAAAGTGTTGAGGGCGAAACAGGGAGCGCTGCATATTATATTTACCTGGATTGTCGTTGGACTGGCACTCTGGCAGCTGGCCGTTTTGCTGCCTGCCCTGGAGCTTGACAGCGTGCGGGAGCTGCTGTTGATTGTGCTCCTGGGCGTGCTGGCCGAGTGCCTGGCTGTGCCGTTTACTTACGGCAGGCTTTCGGGCGCTTTTGTATTAGTTCTTTCGACCTTTTTAATTTACGGTCCGGCTGCCGCGGCATGGGTGAGCGGACTTGCCACCGTGTTCGGGCAGGGTATCGCCAACCGGGGCAATCCTGTGCGCACAGTGTTTTTTAATGCCGGCCAGTATGTGCTGGCGGTGGCGGCGGCAGACGGTATGTTCCGGTTAAGCGGCGGTGTTCAGGGACTGGTTCTGCCGGTTAATATATTACCCCTGATTGTTTTTACAATAACCTATATCGCGGTCAACCATATCCTTGTATACCTGTACCTGGTGCCGAACAGGCATGGTATGTCCGGGCGTGTGGCCTGGATTGACAGCATCAAATGGGACCTTCTGACCTATTTTTTTGCCGTTCCCCTGGGTATTCTAATTGCCATGATGTACGGCCATATCGGGCTTTCAGGAACTATCCTCCTGTTTTTTTCCATCCTTGCGGTCCAGTTGATACTCCGCTTCTACGTTCGTCTCCAGGTCACCAACATGGAATTGACCGCTTTTTATAAAGTCGCCAAAACTCTTGAGAGCAGTCCAAACTCTACAGAAGTCATGGAACAGATATTGACAAACGCTAAAAAGGCTGTCCCGTTTCGTACCGGGGTGGCTTATCTCTGTCCGGAAGAAGGTGCGCCCTACCTCCCCGTGGCGGTGACCGGGCCTTATGCCAAGCAGCTTATGTCAACCGCTGTTTACCAGGGAGAGGGCGTTATCGGCCTGGCCCTGGTAAACAGGGAACCTGAAATTATATATGACAGCAGGACTCACCCTCTGGCCAAAAAAGAGCCGGGTATATGCCAGGCTCTGCGCTCACTGATCATCGTCCCGCTGTTTTCCGGCAGTGACACGCTGGGAGTAATTGTGCTGGGAGAAAAGAGGCCCCTGGTTTTTGATGACAAGCACCTGCACATTATGACCGTCCTGGCCGGGCAGGCGGCGGTGACCCTGGAAAATTACCTTCTCAACCGCAGGTTGAATCAGATCCTGTCCAGGGACACGCTTACGGGTTTATTAAATTTCGACGCTTTGGCTGGCATGGTTTCAGAGATGTTGGAGAATTCTCCGGAAGAAGGTTATTCTGTAGGGCTGATTTTACTGGATATAGATCGTTTTAAAATATTCAACCAGCGTTACGGCAGGGCATCCGGGGAAAACGTGCTGTTAGAGCTGGCGACTCTGATCAGCAGCAGTTTACGAAGGGATGACGCGGCGGCGCGCTACGGGGGCGATGAGTTTGCCCTGCTGCTGCCCGGGGCCGGAGGCACGCGGCTGGTTGACCTGGCGGATACTTTATTGAAAAATATCCGCAGGCAGACCTTCCTGAGAGGAGAGGGAAGGTCTGCCAGAATTACAGTTAGCATCGGAATTGCTGAATTTCCCCGTGACGCCGGCGACCCGGCGGGCCTTTTTAACGCGGTGCAGAGAGCGCTGGACAAGGCTAAAGCAAGCGGGGGGGACAGGGCGGTGCCTGTCGCGGTGCCGCTGGTTGATCAATGCAAATTGTTTTAACTGTTTATACTGTTTGGAGGTCTTTGTCTTGCGCTCTCTCTGGAAAGACCTGCTGGACCTTGTTTTTCCGGCCGCTTTGGACTGCCCCTTTTGCGGCGGGAGCCGGCAGGGAAAAGATATATGCGACAATTGCCGTTCAATAATCAGCGGCTTTAGACAGGAAATATACTGTTGCCGGTGCGGGCGCTTTACCGGGAAAGGCTCGGTAATCCCCGGGGTTTCCGGCCATTTTTGTTATACCTGCCGCAAGCAGGAGTGGCCTTTTGAGCTGGCCCGGGCGGCGGGCCCCTATGAAGGTGTGTTGAAGGAAGCGATTCACCGTTTCAAGTATCTCGGCCGCCGGGGCCTTGCCTCCGCTCTGGCCTCGCTAATGGCGGAAACAGCCCGTTCGGAAACTTTGTTTGCCTCGGTCGACCTGATACTGCCGGTGCCGCTTTCAGATGAGAAGCTGCGCCTGCGGGGATTTAACCAGGCTGCCCTGCTGGCGGACGAAGTCGGATACCGGCTCCGGATTCCTGTGAACGGAGGGCTGCTGGTCAAGGATTTTGAGACCAGCCCCCAGGCCGGCCTGAACAGGACTGCCAGGGAGAGCAACCTTAAGGGCGCCTTTAGAGTGACAAATGCCGATGCAATTCATGGCAGAAACATCATGATCATCGATGATGTTTTTACAACAGGCAGCACTATGTCGTCAACAGCTCTTGTTATTCGCTCCGCCGGGGCAAGACATGTGTTTGGTCTTACGGCGGCCGCAGGCCGTTATTTTTAATTTTTCTACAAAATCCATGCCAGCGTTTTACATAAATTGACACTATATTTCAGGCGATAATATTTTACCCACATTAAAAAGTTCGATTTTATAAGTTATTAACAACGTTATGCACATTATCCACAGGTTTTTCTTCACATGAGCTTATGCAAAAGGAATTTTTCGACATTTGTGGGGTTCATAAAGACCTTTTATCGAAACATATTATATAAGCAGAATTTATAAGATATATTTAATTTTGTAGTTCTGAATGGTCGCAAAATTGTGGAAAGCTTGACAATCTTATCCCCCTATGTTAACATTTCAATACGATATTTCTTAAATAGAGATCAAGTTTTTAGGAGGTATGTTTGTGTTTGGCAGGGTTAAATGGTTTAACCAGGAGAAGGGTTACGGTTTTATCGAGAGGGATGACGGTGGGGACGTGTTTGTACACTTCTCGGCGATTCAGGAAGAAGGCTTTAAGACCCTAGCCGAGGGTCAGAAGGTTGAATTCGATATCGTCGAAGGCGCCCGGGGGCCGCAGGCGGCCAACGTGATGAAAATATAAAGATGAAATACCCCAGCGCAGCCTGGGGTATTTAAATCTAATACAGTTTGGGCAGGATTTTGTGTTATAAAGGGGAATAATAGGCGTAAGTCAGAAAATTTAGCGAGAGGAGTGTTTCATATGGGAGCACAGGTTCGCGGCAGAAACATCGAAGTAACCGATGCCCTGAAGGAGTATATCAACAAGCGTCTCAGGAAACTCGAAAAATACATTGACAACTTGGGTGAAGCCCAGGTTACCCTTTCTGTTGTAAGGGGATTTCACCGGATAGAAGTGACAATTCCCATCAACGGGATGATTTTAAGGGGAGAGGAAAGCACCGGAGATATGTATGCTTCCACCGACCTGGTGGTGGATAAGCTTGAAAAACAAATTGAGAAGTATAAAGGCAAACTGCAGAAAAGGGGAGCCAGGTTTGCCGGTGACGTGAAGGCGCCTACTGCGGTGATTGCCGAGGACGACGGGCCGCGTCTGGTAAGGACAAAGCGGTTTGCCATTAAACCGATGCCGGTGGATGAGGCCGTTCTTCAGATGAACCTGCTGGGGCACACTTTCTTTGTGTTCTCCAATGCGGAAACCGAGCAGGTTAATGTCGTGTACAAGCGCAAGGACGGTAATTACGGCCTGATCGAGCCTGAATTTTAGAACAACATACCAAACAGGCGCCGCTATCGCAGGCGCCTGTTTTTTTTGCCATGGTACCTGGTACCTAAGTTACTAAGTTATTGCCACCCTGCCTGGCAAATAGTGCCATAATTGACGGTGTTATTAAACATAAAGTATAATATAAAATGGTTAAGTATGTTTAGTATGTCACAGTATTTGAGGTGTAAAGAAAATGCTCGGTTTTATCAAAAACTGGCTTGATGACAACGCCCGTGAAGTTAAAAAGCTGCACCGCACGGTTGATGAGATCAACAATTTGGAGCCAAAGATGAAGGACATGTCCGAGTCCGAACTCAAGGGTATGACAGCTGTTTTTAAAGGACGCCTTGACAGTGGAGAGACCCTCGATGATATCCTGCCGGAAGCGTTCGCGGTAGTGCGTGAAACATCCCGGCGTATCCTGGGCATGAGGCATTTTGACGTCCAGCTCATGGGCGGGATGATACTGCACCAGGGCCGTATAGCCGAGATGAAAACAGGTGAAGGCAAGACGCTGGTGGCCACACTGCCGGTTTACCTGAACGCGCTTACCGGCAAAGGAGTCCACGTGGTCACGGTAAACGACTACCTGGCAAGGCGGGACAGCGAGTGGATGGGACAAATATACAGCTACCTTGGTTTAAGCGTCGGCCTAATTGTGCACGGCCTGGATTGGAATGAGAAAAAACTGGCTTACGATGCTGACGTGACTTATGGCACCAACAACGAGTTTGGTTTCGACTACCTGCGGGACAACATGGCCCACCACCCCAGCCAGCTGGTGCAGCGGGAGATGAATTACGCCATAGTTGACGAGGTAGACAGCATTCTTATCGACGAGGCCAGGACACCGCTGATTATCTCCGGCCAGGCTGACAAGTCAAACGAACTTTACAACACATTTGCCAGGATCGTGCCCCGCTTGAATCCGGAAACAGACTACACAGTTGACGAAAAAGCGCATACCGTCGCCATCACCGAATCAGGCGTGGCCAAGGTGGAAAAGGCCATCGGCGTGCACAACCTGTACGACGACAAGAACATCGAGCTCACCCACCACTTGAACCAGGCCCTCAAGGCTCACGCCCTGATGAAAAGGGACCGGGACTACGTGGTTAAAGACGGCCAGGTGATCATCGTGGACGAGTTTACCGGCCGGCTGATGTTCGGCAGGCGTTACAGTGAGGGGCTGCACCAGGCCATTGAGGCCAAGGAAAACGTCAAAATAGAAAGAGAGTCCCAGACTCTCGCCACGATTACATTCCAAAATTATTTCAGGATGTATGAAAAACTGGCCGGCATGACCGGCACGGCCGAAACCGAGGAGCAGGAATTTAAAAAGATTTACAACCTGGACGTGGTGGTTATACCCACCAACAAGCCGCTGATCCGTGTTGACGCGCCGGATGTAATTTACAAGACCGAACAGGCCAAGTTCCGGGCTGTGGTGAATGAGATAGCGTCACGGCACAACCAGGGGCAGCCGGTGCTGGTAGGCACCATTTCCATTGAAAAATCAGAAGTCTTAAGCGGTTTACTGAAGAAAAAAGGCGTGCCCCACCAGGTGTTAAACGCCAAGTATCACGACAAAGAAGCTGAGATTGTTGCCCAGGCCGGGCGTTACGGTGCGGTGACCATAGCCACCAACATGGCCGGACGCGGTACCGACATCCTCCTGGGCGGCAACCCGGAATTCCTCGCCCGCCTGGAAATGCGTCGGGAGGCACAGCAGCAGAAAACCGCCGGAGAAGTTAACGAAACAACGGCGGAGGAAGAAAACCAGGTGCTGCAGCCATTGTTGAAAAAATACCGCCGGCAGACGGAAGAAGAACATGCCAGGGTAGTTGAACTGGGCGGGCTGCACATTATGGGCACGGAGCGTCACGAGAGCCGACGCATTGACAACCAGCTGCGCGGCCGCTGCGGGCGCCAGGGCGACCCCGGCTCCAGCCAGTTTTACAGCTCCCTGGAAGACGACCTGATGCGACTGTTCGGCTCTGACAATATAGCGGGGATCATGGAGCGTCTGGGTATAGAAGAAGACATGCCCATTGAGCACCAGATGATCTCCAAGTCCATCGAGACCGCCCAGAAGCGGGTGGAAAACCGCAACTTCGATATCCGCAAGCACCTGCTGCAGTACGACGACGTGATGAACCAGCAGCGGGAGCTTATTTACAGGCAGCGGCGCCAGGTGCTGACGGGAGAAAACCTGAAAAACGACGTCCTGGAGATGATCGACGCGTGCGTGGAGCGGGCCATCGCAACTTACGCCCCGGAGGGCGTTCATCCCGAGGAATGGGATTTCCACAGCCTCCTGGAACAGGCGGAGCAGTTGTTCCTGCCGGGCCACAAGCTGGCGCCGCCAGACCTTGAGGATATGGGGCGCGGCGAACTGGCGGATTTTCTCACCGGGAAAGCCCATGAAGCTTATGAGGCAAGGGAACAGGAACTGGGAGCGGACACCATGCGGCAGGTGGAGCGGGCAGTTATGCTGCGCATAGTGGACGAAAAGTGGATGGACCACCTGGACGCCATGGACCAGCTGCGGGAGGGCATCAGCCTCCGCGCTTACGGGCAGAAGGACCCCTTGATTGAATACAAGTTTGAGGGGTACGAGATGTTCCAAAACATGATCAACGCCATCCAGGACGACGTGGTACGCTACATTTTCCGGGTGAACGTGGTCCAGCCCCAGCAGCAGCAGCAGCGAGTGGTAGTGGAAAACCGTTATGCTGAAGAAAGCGTGAAACAGCCGGCCCGCAAGGAAAGCAAAGTTGGCCGCAATGATCCCTGCCCGTGCGGCAGCGGTAAAAAATACAAGAAATGCTGCGGCCGGGCGGAAGCGGTGTAAGAATAATTTTCACAAGATTAACAGGATTAAACGGATTAACAAGATTTAAATAAATGCTGCAGCGTAATTTAGAGATTAGCGGAGAGACGGTAGTATTAAAAACAATATGAAAATTAGTAGGATAAATTAAATTTAAAATCCTTAAAAATAATCTTGTCAATCCTGCTAATCTTGTAAATCATGTGCTATTTATTTAAATACTTTAAAAAAGGAATGAGATTAAGAATGTTTGCAGAGTTAAAAAGGGAGCTTGAGCCGCTTGGTAAAAGGATTGAAGATTTGAGGGTTTCTCTTTGACATAGCCGGCAAAGAAGAAGAAATAGGCAGGTTGGAAGCGCAAATGCTCGAAATCGGTTTTTGGGATAACCAGAACCTGGCACAGAAAATTGTACAGCGGGTGGCGAACCTGCGCGACAAGGTGTCAGTCTTTCAGGAGCTTGCGGAAAAACACGAGGAACTTGAAGTTTTGATAGAACTGGGCCAGGAGGAAGAAGACGAGTCACTTGCTGCCGAAGCGAGAGAAAGCCTGGA
>CAZPXL010000035.1:0-3494 GCA_964591005.1 uncultured Eubacteriales bacterium | reverse complement strand
CACTCCACGCAGGCGCGGGCGGCACCGAGGCCCAGGACTGGGTAGAAATGCTACTGCGGATGTACGGGCGCTGGGCGGAGCGACACCGCTTTAAAATTGAGATCTTAGACATGCTGCCCGGTGATGAAGCCGGGATTAAAAGCGCCACTATAGAAGTTGTCGGGGCCAACGCGTACGGATACCTTCTTGCGGAAAAGGGCGTGCACCGCTTGGTGCGCATCTCACCTTTTGACGCCGCCGGGCGGCGTCACACTTCTTTCGCTTCTGTGGACGTCCTGCCGGAAGTGGAAGAGGACGTAGACATCGTGATCGATCCGGAGGACTTAAAAATTGATACATTTCGTTCCGGTGGCGCCGGCGGGCAGCACGTCAACAAAACAGACTCGGCAGTCCGCATGACTCACCTTCCCACCGGGATCGTGGTATCTTGCCAGAATGAACGCTCCCAGATGGCTAACCGGCTGGCGGCGATGAAAATGCTGAAGGCCAGGCTGATTGACCTTGAGCTGCGCAAAAAGGAAGCTGAACTGGCGGCGCTGCGCAGCGACCAGCAGGAAATCGCCTGGGGCAGCCAGATCCGTTCCTATGTATTTCATCCCTACAGCCTGGTCAAGGATCACCGTACCGGGTGGGAGACCGGAAATATAAACGCTGTAATGGACGGGGATATCGATCCTTTTATCGCCTCCTACCTGAAAGAAAAAGCGCGGGGTCAGATTGTGCCTTCATAGCGCCGGCTCATTCTGGATATCCTAGCACTGAGTGCCAGATCCTACTATTTGGAGTTGTCACAGATGGTGTTAAGAATACTCCGGGAAACAGCCGGTGTGAGCGCGGGGGTGCTTTTAACCGCCCTGGGGCTCGACATGTTCCTGATCCCAAATAAAATAGCGGCCGGCGGGGTCAGCGGTATTGCCACCATTTTGTACTACCTGATCAATGTGCCGGTGGGCCTGGCCATGCTGTCACTGAACGTGCCGCTTTTTGCAGCGGGCATCTATCGGCTGGGGCTGCGGTTCGGTTTTCGTTCCCTGTTTGGCACTGTGGCTCTCTCCGTTGCTGTTGACGCCCTCGCTCCTTTCCTGCCGGTGCCTACCCAGGATATCCTGCTAGCCAGCCTTTTCGGGGGAGTGCTGGTGGGCCTTGGCCTCGGACTGGTTTTCCGGTATAACGGGACCACCGGTGGAACCGATCTGGCCGCCGCCGTGCTGCGGACCTATACCGGTGCGAACATCGGCCAGCTGCTTTTTTTAGTGGACGCCACAGTCGTGGTCGCGGCGGGTATTGTTTTTAATTCGGCAGAGCTGGCGATGTACGCTCTCATAACAATTTTTGTGACCGCCTGGATGATCGACCTGGTGCAGGAGGGTTTTAGCTATACCAAGGCTTTTTTAATAATATCCGACCAGCCGTCGGAAATTGTTTCAGCCATAGTCAGGGGGCTGAACCGGGGCGCCACCGCGTGGCAGGCCAGGGGCGCCTATACCGGAACAGAGAAGGAAATTGTCCTTTCGGTGGTAAACAGGTCGGAGGTAACCCGATTGAAAGAGATCGTTTATGAGGCAGACCCGCGCGCCTTTGTAATTCTGGCGGACGTGCATGAGGTGCTGGGAGAAGGATTCAAGCAGTACAGATAATCTTATCGGGGACATTCCTCAGCCTGTAAGGAATGCCTGTGACAGAGGTGTGTCCCCTTTCCTCTGCCTGATATCATGAAACGGAAAAAGTAACAGCGCATAATCTAACATCCCACGGCCCACGTCTCAATGGGTTCGCCGGGTTTTTTCTTTTTCTCCTTTTTTAGGGAGGATTCATAACTTAATCCGTCGAAGATTAACTGGGTTTGTAATTTAATGTCTTAACTAACCTGTCAGTTAAGTACCATAAAGAACACACGAGATATGAGGTGCACGGTTTGATCCAGCTGCAAAATGTTACCAAAACTTATCTCAATGGAGCGAAGGCTCTCATAGATGTCTCAATGCGGGTCAAAAAAGGAGAGTTTGTATTTTTGGTCGGGCCAAGCGGCGCCGGCAAGTCAACCCTGACCAAACTTCTGTACCGGGAAGAGGTGCCTAACCGCGGACAGGTTATCCTCAACGGAAAAAACGTGGTCCGCATGAAACCACGGGAAGTACCTTACCTGCGGCGCAAGATAGGCATGGTTTTTCAGGATTTCCGCCTGCTTCCCAGGAAAACGGTGGCTGAAAATGTTTCTTTCGCCCTGGAGGTTACAGGCGCATCAAATAAGGAAATAAGAAAAGCTGTGCCCGCTGTGCTGGGCATGGTGGGGCTTGCGGAAAAGGCGGATGTTTTCCCGGACCACCTTTCCGGCGGTGAAAAACAGCGGGTATGCGTGGCCCGGGCCATTGTAAACAGCCCAATCCTGCTCATCGCCGACGAGCCTACGGGCAACCTGGATCCGGAGACTTCCTGGGAACTCATGAAGCTTTTTATGGATATTAACCGGCGCGGCACGACTATTATTATGGCCACTCATGCCTGGGATATTGTCGATGAAATGAAGAAGCGCGTGATAGAGCTGGCAGGCGGCAGGATCGTGCGGGACGAGGAAGAAGGTGCGTACCGCAATGAGGCTTAAAACCATCGAGTATTATTTCCGGGAGGCAGTCCAGTCAATTATACGGAACAGCTGGATCTCTGTGGCCTCGATAGGAGTTGTCGCCGTCTCGCTGCTGATCCTGGGCAGTTCCCTACTGCTGGTGATGAATGCCAACAACATCGCGGCCAACCTGGAGTCAAGCGTGGAAATCAGCGTGCTTTTAAAGGACAATTCTACGCCGGACGAGGTCCAGGACCTTGAAAATAAATTGGCGGACAAATCTGAAGTGACCCAGGTGGTTTTTGTATCCAAACAGCAGGCCCTGGATGAGATGAGGGAAAACTTCGGTGAAAAGAAGGATATTCTGGACGGACTGGAAGAGAAAAACCCGCTGCCGGACGCTTTAAGAATTAAGACCGCCACGGCTGAGCAGGTAGCGCCGCTGGCCGCTGAGCTGGAGTCTTACGCCCAGGTTGACGAGGTGCGCTACGGACAGGGCGTTGTGGAGAAAATGCTGGCACTTTCCAAGTGGGTCCGCACAGCCGGGATGATCACCATGGTACTGCTGGGGATCGCGGCGGTTTTCCTTATAGCCACCACAATCCGCCTTTCCGTCTACTCCCGGCGCAAAGAGATCGGCATCATGAAGTTCCTGGGGGCGACCAACTGGTTTGTACAGTTCCCCTTCGTGCTGGAGGGAATGATGCTGGGACTGGCCGGATCGCTGATGGCGGTTATAGTTGTTTATTTTGGATATATATCGCTGATTGACAGTATACAGCTTTCACTTCCTTTTATGCAGCTGGTCACCGACCGGGCTTTGATCAAGCCCCTGATGGAACTGCTTCTTTTGATGGGACTGGCTATCGGAGCCGCCGGCAGCATGATCAGTATGCGCAGGTTTTTAAAGTCTTAGCTCCGGCTAATCATT